>NZ_JBZYWI010000058.1:0-18284 GCF_058932755.1 Quadrisphaera sp. DVD1 | reverse complement strand
GCGCGAGCACGGCCCCGCGGGGGAGCCGGAGGGGAGCGGGGTGCGGGTGCTCGTGGCGTGCGCGGCCCCGCCCCCGCGGATGGTCGTGGCCGGGGCGACCGACACCGCGGCCGCGCTGGCGCGGCTGGGCTCCTTCCTCGGCTACCGGGTCACCGTCGTCGACGCGCGCCCCGTCTTCGCCACCGCGGCCCGCCACCCCGGCGCCGAGGTCGTCGTGGACTGGCCGCACCGCTACCTGGCCGCCGAGGCGGCGGCGGGCCGCGTGGGCCCGACCACGGTGGTGGCCGTGCTCACGCACGAGCCGCGGTTCGACGTCCCGCTCCTGGAGGTGGCCCTGCGCCTGGACCTCGGCTACGTCGGCGCGATGGGCTCGCGCCGCACGGTCGAGGACCGCGTGCGCCGGCTGCAGGAGGCCGGGCTGGGCGAGCACGAGCTGGCGCGCCTGGCCGCGCCGATCGGGCTCGACCTCGGTGCCCGCACCCCGGAGGAGACGGCCGTGAGCATCGCGGCCGAGGTGGTCGCTGCGCGGCAGGGCGGCGCGGGACTGCCCCTGCGGCGGACCTCCGGGCCGCTGCACCGCTGAGGCGCGGCGCTCACCGGCTGAACATGCGCACCGCACCGGCCTCGGCGTCGGCGTAGGTCTGCCCGGCCGTGGCCAGGGCCCGGTTGATCTCCTCCAGGCAGGCGCGCACGCGCTCCTGCGTGGACCGCCACTCGCCCACGACGCCCTGGAAGGACGCCGCGGCCTGGCCCTGCCAGCTGCCCTGCAGGTCGAGCAGGTGGCGCATCATGCGGTCGACCTCGGCGCCCAGCGTGCCGATCGACCCCTGGACGGCGGCGCTGGCCTGCGCCACCTGGGCGCTGTCGACCTCGAAGCGGCTCATGGGTCCTCCTCGCCCCCGGCGGTGCCGGGTCGTGCCCGGGCGGTGCCCGCGGGGGCCGGCTCCGACGCTAGGGCGGCGGGCGCCGGCCCCGCTGGCGCTGTCCACAGGGCCGACGGGGTGACCGGAGCCCCGGCGCCGCGTAGCCTCCGGCGGCAGCACGACCAGATCCACCCCCGCCGGGCAGGGCCGCTCGGCGAGGAGGCGCTGCGAGCGAGCCGAGGACGGACCGCGTGGACGACGCCAAGGACGCCAAGGACGCCGAGGACGCGCACGACGCCCAGGACGCCCCGGAGCTGGTCGCGCCCGCCGCCCCGCCGGCTCCCGGGGCGCCCGGGCGGAGCGGCGGGGGCCCGGCCCTGCAGCGGCAGCTGCCGCGCTGGGCCGAGGTCCGCGAGCTGCTCCAGTTCCGCCGGCCGGTGCTCGACCCGGTGCAGCGGCGCCTGGAGCGGGCGCTGACCATCGGCGACCTGCGGCGCGCCGCGGCCCGGACGACGCCCCGGTCGGTGTTCGACTACGTCGACGGGGCCGCCGACGCGGGCGTCACCGCGGAGCGCAACCGCGCCGCGTTCCGCGACGTGACCTTCGTCCCGGAGCACCTGCGCCCGGTCGCCGCCCCGGACCTGTCCACGCGCCTGCTGGGCCGGGAGGTGGCCCTGCCCCTCGTCCTCGCGCCGACCGGGTACACCCGGATGATGCACGCCGACGGCGAGGCCGCCGTGGCGCGCGTCGCCCAGCGCCACGGGATCCCGTACGCCCTCTCCACGGTCGGCACCTCCACCGTGGAGGAGGTCAGGGAGGCGGCGCCCGACGGCGACCTCTGGTTCCAGCTGTACCTGACCAACGACGAGGCGCTGAACGAGGACCTGGTCGGCCGGGCGCTGGCGGCCGGTGCCAGCACGGTCGTGCTCACCGTCGACACCGCGGTGGGCGGTCGGCGGCTCCTCGACGTGCGCAACGGCCTGACCATCCCCCCGAGCCTGACCCTGCGGACCTTCCTCGACATGTCGAGGCACCCCGCGTGGTGGGTCGACAAGCTCACGACCCCGCCGATCGAGTTCGCCTCCGTCCGGGACTTCCCGGGCACCTCGGCCGACGTCGCCGCCCTGCTCTTCGACCCCGGCCTGGCCGACGAGGACCTCACCTGGCTGCGGAGCCGGTGGCCCCGCACGCTGCTCGTGAAGGGGCTGGTCAACCCTGCGGACGCCCGGCGGGTGGTGGAGCTGGGCGCGGACGGGGTCGTGGTGTCCAACCACGGCGGCCGCCAGCTGGACCGCACCCCGGCCACGCTGGACGTCCTGCCCGCGGTGCGCCGGGCCGTGGGCCCCGGCGTCCCGGTGCTCCTGGACAGCGGGGTCACCCACGGGCAGGACGTCGTCGCGGCGCTGGCGCTGGGTGCCGACGCCGTGATGGTCGGGCGGGCCTACCTGTACGGGCTGATGGCCGGCGGCGAGCGCGGCGTCGAGCGGGCCGTGGAGATCCTGCGCTCGGAGTACCAGCGGGGGCTGCAGCTGCTGGGGCTGCGGGCCACCCACGAGATCGCCCGGCGCCACGTGCGCCCGAGCCCGCGGTGGACGCCGGACCCGGGGGAGGACGCCTAGGGCCCTGCGGGCTCGGAGGAGGGGGCGAGGGGCAGCGCCACCTCGATCGTCGCGCCGCCGCCGGGGGTCTGGACCACCCGGACCGCACCGCGGTGGGCGTGCACGAGCGCCGCGACGATGGCCATCCCCAGGCCCGAGCCGCCGCCGCCGCCGCGCGCGCGCGAGCTGTCGGCGCGCCAGAACCGCTCGAAGACCCGCTCGGCGTCCTGCGGGGGGATCCCCGGGCCGTGGTCGACCACCTGCCACAGGGCGCCGCCGTCGCGCACCCCGACGCCGAGCTCGACCGGCGTCCCGGCCGGGGTGTGCCGCAGCGCGTTGGCCAGCAGGTTCGCGAGCACCTGGCGGAGCCGGGCGTCGTCGCCGACCACGACGACCGGCCGCGGCGGAGCGCCGTCGACGCCGGTCAGGCGCACGGAGCGGTCGGGGGCCAGCGCCCGGGCGTCCTGGCAGGCGTCGGCGGCCAGGAGCAGCAGGTCCACCGGGTCGCGGCGCAGGGGGCGCTGCTCGTCGAGGCGCGCGAGCAGCAGGAGGTCCTCCACGAGGCCGCCCATCCGCACGGCCTCGGCCTCGATCCGAGCGAAGGCGGCGGTGACGTCCGCCGGCTCGCGCACGGCCCCGATGCGGTGCAGCTCGGCGAAGCCGCGGACGGCGGCCAGCGGCGTCCGCAGCTCGTGGCTGGCGTCGGCCACGAACCGGCGCATCCGCGACTCCGAGGCCTCGCGGGCGGCCAGCGACGTCTCGATCCGGTCGAGCATGGCGTTGACCGCGGCACCGAGCCGGCCCACCTCGGTGCCCGGCGGGGCGGCGTCCACGCGCCGGCTCGTGCCACCCGCGCCGAAGGCGGTGGCCACCGACTCCACCTCGCGCAGCGGGCGGAACGCGCGGGTCACGGCTCCCGCGCCGAGCAGCCCCCCGGCCGTGAGGACGGCCACCCCCACGAGGAGGAACCAGGTCGCGACGGTGGCGGCGGCGTCCTCGACGTCCTCCAGCGAGCGCGAGACGGCCACGCTGCCCGCGACCGAGTCCTCGCCCGGGGCGGAGGCGAGCTCGACCGGCGTCACCGCGACGCGCCAGCGCTCGCCGCCCTCGGTGGTCACGGTGAACGGCTCGCCCTCGCGGCCCTCGACCTCGGCGAGGTCGAGGCCGCGCAGGCGCAGGGCCTGTCCGCGGTGGTTCGGCGGCTCGGGGGTCACCCAGCGGGGCAGGCCGTCGGCGTCGGAGAGCTGGACGACGTAGTCGCTGGGGTAGGCCTCGCCCGGGGGGTCCTCCTCGGCCGCGCGCAGGGCGTTGATCCGCGACGGCGACGACGTCACCGCGAGCAGGTCGTCGTCGACCTGGCCGAGCAGCACCTGCTGCAGCACCACGAGGGTCACCGCCCCGGTGACGGCCAGGGCCACGACGAGCAGGCCGAGGACGACGGCCACCAGCCGGGCCCGCAGCGACAGGCCGTGCAGCTGCGCGCGCACGGCGTCCGGCGCTGCGTCGAGCCTCGTGCTCACGCGGCCGTCGGGGGCAGGCGCAGGACGTAGCCGACGCCGCGGCGGGTGTGGATGAGCGGGACGACCGGCTCGGCGCCCTCGGGGGCGGTGTCGACCTTGCGCCGCAGGTAGGAGATGTAGGACTCCACGATCCCGGCCTCGCCGCCGAAGTCGTAGTGCCACACGTGGTCGAGGATCTGGGTCTTCGACAGCACCCGGTTCGGGTTGAGCATGAGGTAGCGCAGCAGCTTGAACTCGGTGGGCGAGAGCTCCACCGGCCGGCCGGCGCGGCGGACCTCGTGGGAGTCCTCGTCGAGCTCCAGGTCGGCGAAGGACAGCCGGCTTGCGCTCGCCTCGGCCCCGCCGCCGGTGCGCCGCAGCACCGCCCGGATGCGGGCGACGACCTCCTCCAGGCTGAACGGCTTGGTGACGTAGTCGTCGCCGCCCACGGTCAGCCCCGCCACGCGGTCGGCGACGTCGTCCTTGGCGGTGAGGAAGAGGACCGGGACGTCGCGGCCGCGCTCGCGGAGGCGGCGGGTGACGGAGAAGCCGTCGAGGTCCGGGAGCATCACGTCGAGCACGACGAGGTCAGGACGGGTGCGCTCGGCCTGGGCCAGCGCCTCGGCGCCGTCGGCGGCGGTGTGCACCTCGAACCCGGCGAAGCGCAGGGAGGTCGAGAGCAGCTCGCGGATGTTCGGCTCGTCGTCGACGACGAGCAGCCGGGCCTCGGCAGTGGTCATGGGTCCAGTGTGGGCGCTGGACCTGGGTGCCGGCTGGGAGCGCGCCGTGCGGCGGCTCCCAGCCGGCGGCCCGGTCAGGGGAGGGGGACCTCCACCGGCGCGCCGGCGGACGGGGTGAGCCCGTCGGTGAGGTCGCGGACCTGCGCGTAGCGCTCGCGGACGCCGGGCGCGGGCGGCGCGTCGAGCTCGCGCGCCGGGGCCGAGGGCCAGACCGGCGGCTCGTCGCCGCCGGCGAGCACCCACGCGGCCTGGCGGGCGGCGCCGTCGGCGACGTACTCCCCGGGCTCCGGCACGAGCACCGGCCGGCCGAAGATCCCGGCCGCCAGCTGCTGCACGGCCTCGGAGCGGGCGCCGCCGCCGACGAGGAGGACCCGCTCGACCGCCACGCCCTGGGCGAGCATGGCGTCGATGCCGTCGGCGAGACCGCACAGCAGCCCCTCGACCGCGGCGCGGGCCAGGTGGGCCGGCGTCATGGTCTTGAGGGTCATGCCGTGCAGCGCCCCGGTGGCCAGCGGGCGGTCCGGCGTCCGCTCGCCCTCGAGGTAGGGCACGAGCACGAGCCCGTCGGCGCCCGAGGGCGCCGAGAGGGCGAGGTCGGAGAGCCCCGCGTGGTCCACGCCGAGCAGGCGGGCGGTCGCGTCGAGCACGCGCGCGGCGTTGAGGGTGCACACCAGGGGCAGGTGGCGCCCGGTGGCGTCGGCGAAGCCGGCCACGTACCCCGAGGGGTCGTGCGCGGCCGTGGTGGAGACCCCCGAGACGACGCCGGAGGTGCCCAGGGACACCACGACGTCGCCGGGGCGCGCGCCGATGCCCAGGGCCGCGGCGGCGTTGTCGCCGGTGCCCGGGCCGAGCGCGGCGCCGGAGGTGGCCCACGCGGGTGCCACGACGCCGACCCGCTCGCCGGGGCCGGCCACCCGCGGCAGCGCCGGGCGGCGTCCGCGGAAGGCCAGCTCGAGCAGGTCGGTGCGGTACTCGCCGCTGCCGGCCGACCAGTACGCCGTGCCGCTGGCGTCGCCGCGGTCGGTGACCAGGGCGTCGAGGCCTGGGGAGCCGGCCAGCTTCCAGGTCAGCCAGTCGTGCGGCAGGCACACCGCCGCCGTGGCGTCGGCGTGCTCGGGCTCGGCGTCGGCCAGCCAGCGCAGCTTGGTGGCCGTGAAGGAGGCCACCGGCACCACGCCGACCGCGTCGGCCCACGCCTGGCGGCCGCGGGCCTCGTCGCCGTCGCCGAGCTCGAGGATGAGGTCGCGCGCGGCCCCGGCCGAGCGCGTGTCGTTCCACAGCAGCGCGGGCCGCACGACCTCCCCGGAGGCGTCCAGGGCGACCATGCCGTGCTGCTGCCCGCCGACCGCCACCGCGGCGACGTCGTCGAGCCCGCCGGCGCTGGTGACGGCCTCCCGCAGGGCCCGCTCCCACTCGCGGGGGTGCACCTCGGTGCCGTCCGGGTGGGCCGCACGGCCCTCCCGCACGAGCTCTCCGGTCTCCGCGTTCCGGATGACGACCTTGCAGGACTGCGTCGAGGAGTCGACGCCCGCCACCAGCGCCATCGGGATCAGGCCCCGAAGCCGAGCAGGTGCTCGACGGCCAGCTGCGCCAGCGCCACGTTGCCGTAGCCGTAGGCGCCCTTGGCGTCGACGTCGAAGTCCTCGAAGGCGCTGCGGTCGGCGACCAGGTCCGCGAGGGACTCGCCCGGGTTCATCGTGGGCTGGGCCAGCTCGGTGACCTTGGCGGTCGCCATCGCCGCCTGCACGCGCGGGTCGGCGCGGAAGGAGGCCGCGCGCTCCTTGAGCGCGAGGTAGGTGCGCATGTTGGCGCGGGCGGACTCCCACACGCCGTCCATGTCCTCGACGCGCAGCGGCTTGTAGTCGAAGTGGCGCGGGCCGTCGTACGTCGGGCCACCGCCGGGGAAGCCGTTCTCGACCAGGTCGACGGTGGAGAAGGCGTTCAGCACGTTGCCGTGGCCGAAGACGAGGTCCTGGTCGAACTTCGGGCCGTTCTGGCCGTTGAGGTCGATGTGGAAGAGCTTGCCCTGCGCCAGCGCCTGCGCGATGCCGTGGGTGTAGTTGAGGTTGGACATCTGCTCGTGCCCGGTCTCGGGGTTCACGCCGACCAGGTCGGGGTGCTCGAGGGTGTAGGTGAAGGCGATCGCGTGGCCGACGGTCGGCAGCAGGATGTCGCCGCGGGGCTCGTTCGGCTTGGGCTCGATGGCGATGCGCATGTCGAGGCCCTGCTCGGTGATGTAGGTCGTCAGCAGGTTGACGGCCTCGCGGTAGCGCTCCAGCGCGGCGTTGATGTCCTTGGCGGCGTCGACCTCGGAGCCCTCGCGGCCGCCCCACATGACGAAGGTCTTCGCGCCGAGCTCGGCGCCCAGCTGCAGCTGGCGGAAGGCCTTGCGGACGGCGAAGCGGCGCACGTCGCGGTCGTTCGCGGTGAAGGCGCCCTCCTTGAAGACCGGGTGGCTGAAGAGGTTGGTCGTCACCATCGGGACGACCATGCCGGTCTCGTCGAGCACGCCCTTGAGGCGGCCGATGATCGCGTCGCGGCCTGCCGGGTCCTTGTGGCCCACCTCGAACGGGATGACGTCGTCGTCGTGGAAGGTCACGCCGTAGGCGCCGAGGTCAGACAGGCGGCGGACCGAGTCGATCGGGTCGATGCCGGGGCGGGTCGCGCTGCCGAACGGGTCGGCGGCCTCCCATCCGACGGTCCAGAGGCCGAAGGAGAACTTGTCTTCGCGGGTGGGCTGCAGGGCCATGGGGAGCCGTTCCTTCTTCGTCGAGGGAGGGTGGTGCCGAATTCGTTCAGTTGTTGAACTTATGTGTCGGACGTGCCACTGTCAACGCGTGGAACCGGCCCGTCAGCGCGACCTGCGCGAGCGCAACCTCGCCGCCGTGCTCGGCGTGCTCGCGCGCTCCCCGGAGCCGGTCTCGCGCGCCGGGGTGGCCACGCGCACGGGCCTGACCCGCGCCACGGTCTCCGCCCTCGTCGAGGTGCTGCTGGCCGGGCGCCTCGTCGTCGAGTCCGCGCCGCCTCCCCGCGCCGGGGCCGGTCGCCCGGCCGTGGGGCTCGCCCTGTCGGGGGAGCGGGTGGCGGCCCTGGGCGCCGAGATCGGCGTCGACTACCTCGCCGCGTGCGTGCGCGACCTCACCGGTGCCGTCCGCCTGCGGGAGGTGGTCGTCGGGGACAACCGGGGCCAGCCGGCCGAGGCCGTCGTGGCCCGCTCGGCCGAGCTGGCCGGCGGCCTGCTCGAGCGGGCGCGGGCGCTGGGGCTGGACGTCCTGGGAGCCACCTGGGCGGTGCCGGGCCTCGTGGACGACGCCCGCCAGCGGGTGCTGCTCGCGCCGAACCTGGGCTGGACCGACGTGGACGTCGGCGCGCTGCTCTCCGACTCGCCGGTCGGGGCGCAGCTGGCGGGGCGGCCCCTGGCGGTCGACAACGAGGCGGCCCTCGCCGCGCTCGCGGAGGTCGGCCACCCCGCCCCGACGGCTCCCGAGGGCCTGCTCGTGGTCTCCGGGGAGGTCGGCATCGGCGCCGGGCTGGTGCTCGACGGCCGCCTGTCCCGCGGCCAGCACGGCTGGAGCGGGGAGCTCGGCCACGTGACGGTCGCCCTCGACGGGCCCCCGTGCAGCTGCGGCGCCCGCGGCTGCCTCGAGGTCTACGCCGGCCAGGAGGCCGTCCTCCGCGCCGCGGGGCGGGCCGGCCCGCCGGGCACGGCCCTGGGCTCCGGTGGCGGGGCGCTGCTCGGCCTGGCCCGCAGCGGGGACGGGCCCACGCTCGCCGCCCTCGAGGTGGCCGGGCGCGCCCTCGGCGCGGCCGTGGCCGGGGCGGTCAACCTCCTCGACGTCGACGCCGTCGTGCTGGGCGGCATCTACGCCCCCCTGGGGCCGTGGCTGCTGCCGCACGTGCAGGCCGAGGTGGACCGCAGGGTCCTGTGGGCCCGGCTGCTGCGGGTGCCGGTGCGCACCTCCACGACCGGCCCGGACGCCGCGGTGCTCGGCGCCGCCGCCGTGGTGCTGGCGGACGTGCTGGCGCGCCCGGCCGAGGCCGCGGCCGGCGTGCCCTGCTGAGCGCGCCCGTCCCGACCCCCGCGAGGCCGGGTCAGCCGGCTGCGCCGTCCAGCACCACGGCGGTCGAGACCGGGCCCGGGGCGTCGAGGGTGAAGTCCGCGGACGCCGCGCCGGTGCTCACCCGGTAGTCCCCGAGGAAGCCGCTCACCGCGACGCGCCCCTCGGCGTCCGTGCGCAGGGTGGTGGGGGCGAGCCACCACTCGTCCTTGACCAGCGCGTGCAGGGCGTCGTACGACGGCTTGGGGCTGCCGTCGGCGCGGACGAGGCCGACCGGCGCGCCGAGCCAGGCGCCCTCGTCGGACAGGCCCCAGTACGTGATGGCCTGCACGGAGGGGTGGGAGACCAGGGTGCGGTAGTGCCGGAGCACCTCCTCGGCCTGGCGCTCCTCGCCCTCGGGCGTCGAGGGCCAGGACGGGATCTGGTAGTCGTTGAGGTCCTTGATCTCCGGCGGCATGAGGTGGCCGCTGAGCAGCGTGGACTCGGTGAAGTGGATCGGCAGGCCGTACCGGGAGAAGCGCTCGAGGATCCGCAGCGTCTTCTCCTCGCCCCAGTAGCCCTGGTGCATGTGGCTCTGCAGGCCCAGGGCGTCGACCTGGATGCCGGCCTCGAGCACGCCCTCGACGAGGCACTCGTACGCCGTGGACATGTCGAAGTCGTTGAGCAGCAGGGTGGCGCCCGGGTTGGCCGCGCGGGCCTCCTCGAAGGCCATCCGCACCATCGCGATCCGGCCCCGGTCGAGGGCGAGCCGGGTGATGCCGTTCATCCGCTCCTCGTTGGTGAAGACCGGCATGATCACGACCTCGTTGATGGCGTCCCACACGTCCACGACGCCCGCGAAGTCGCTCACGTCGCGGCGGATCCGCGCGCGCTGGGCGGCCTCGACCTCGTCGGTCGGCAGGTCGCGGAGCCAGTCGGCGGTGACCGTGTGCCAGACCAGGGGGTGGCCCTTGACGGTGACGCCCTGCTCGGCGAACCACTGCGCGGTGCGCAGCAGCCGCGCGGTGTCCGGCTTCCCGCGCTCCGGCTCGAACCCGCCCCAGTAGAAGGGCAGGGTGGCGGTGTTGTAGAGGTCGACGTAGAGCTCCGAGAGGCGCTGGCCGAGCGCGGGCGGCGCGCCGCCGAACGGGCTGTCCGGGTCGGCCTCGCTCTCGCCGTTGGCGTAGCCGATGAAGTCGAAGCCGATGTTGCCGAACGCGAACGCGTGACGGGTCTGCTCCACGACCACCTCGGTGTCCGCCAGCGGCCGCCCGTCGGCGGAGCGCAGGGTGACGGTGGCGTCGGCGGTGCGGTGGGCCATCGTCGGGTCGGGGGCGGGGGAGCGGTGGCTCATGGGTCTCCTCGTCGAGAGCGCTCGCGGTGGCGGCGGAGCGGTGCGGTGCGGGGCGGTGCCGTGCGGTGCGGGGCGGGGTCAGAGCTGGCGGGTCGAGCCGCGCGCGACCAGCCGGGTGGGCAGCTGCACGTGGGGCGACAGCGCCTCGGAGGAGGGCAGCGGGGTGTCGCTCAGCAGGGCGATGAGCATCTCCACGGCCCGGGCGCCCATGTCGCGGATGGGCTGCTCGACCGTGGTCAGCGGCGGCTCGGTCAGCGCCGACTCCGGGACGTTGTCGAAGCCCACGACGGACAGGTCCTCCGGCACGCGGACGCCCATCTCGCGCGCCACCTCCATCGTCCCGATGGCGGACAGGTCGTTCGCGGCGAAGATCGCCGTCGGCGGGTCGGGCAGGGACAGCAGCTCGCGCGCGGGCGCGGCCGCCTGCTGCCGGCGGTACCCGCCGACCCTCACGAGCTCGGGGTCGACGGTCAGGCCGGCACGCTCGAGCGCGGCGCGGTAGCCCTCCTCGCGCAGGCGCGCGGACTCCAGGTCGGGGCGGCCGCCGAGGAAGCCGATGCGCCGGTGGCCCAGCCGCAGCAGGTGCTCGGTGGCGAGGACCGCTCCGGTGAGGTTGTCGGCGTCCACGGTCGGCATGTCGGCGGGGCCCGCGTGCGGGTCGATCGCCACGACCGGCACGGACCCGCCCAGGCTCACCACGGTGGGGGTGACCAGCACGGCCCCGTCGATGAGGGTGCCGCTGAGCCGGGACAGGTAGCGGCGCTCCCAGCCGACGTCCTCGCCGGTGCGGCCGCCGCCGGAGTAGGCCAGCAGCTCGTAGCCGGACCCCGCGATGGCGTCGGAGGTGCCCTTGAGGATCTCGGTGCTGAAGGGCTCGAACTCCGCCACGAGCACGCCGATGACGTTCGTCCGGTGGCTGCGCAGGCTGCGCGCGACGAGGCTGGACTCGTAGCCGAGGTCGGCGATGACCTGCTGCACGCGCTCGGACGTCGCGGCGGCGACGCCGTAGCGCCCGTTGATCACCTTCGAGACCGTGGCGATGGACACGCCCGCCGTGCGCGCGACGTCGGTGATGGTCACGCGCCCGGCCAGGGCGGAGCTCGTCACGCCGTCGAGGGAGGTCACGGAGACGATGCTAGCGGATGCGAAAACGTTATCGATAACGATTGACAGCCTTCCGGAACGGCTGGCAGCATCGCCGCGATCCACCGGTCAACGACGACAAGGACACTGAACCATGGTGAGGAACAGAGCCCTCTCCGCCGTCGCGATCCTCGCGACCGCGACCGTGCTGACCGCCTGCGGAGGCGGTGGCGACTCCGGCAGCGGCTCCGACAGCGGGAGCGGCACCACCCTGACGTGGTGGCACAACTCCAACAGCGACCCGGGCAAGGGCTACTACGAGAAGGTCGCGGCCGACTTCGAGAAGGCCAACCCCGGCGTCAACATCGAGATCAGCGCCCTCGCGCACGAGGACATGCTCACCCGCCTGGACGCCGCGTTCCAGACCGGTGACACCCCGGACGTCTACATGGAGCGCGGCGGCGGCGAGCTCGCCAGCCACGTCGAGGCCGGGCTGACCAAGGACATCTCCGAGGACTCCGCCGAGGCCATCGAGAAGATCGGTGGCTCCATCGCCGGCTGGCAGGTGGACGGCAAGACCTACGCGCTGCCGTACTCCGTCGGCGTGGTCGGCTTCTGGTACAACAAGGACCTCTTCGCGCAGGCCGGCATCACCGCGGCCCCCACGACGATGGCCGAGTTCGACGACGCGGTCGCCAAGCTCAAGGCCGCGGGCATCCAGCCCATCTCCGTCGGCGCCGGTGACAAGTGGCCCGCCGCGCACTACTGGTACTACAACGCGGTCCGCGAGTGCAGCGAGGACGCCATCGAGGAGGCCGCGACCTCCAAGGACTTCTCCGACCCGTGCTTCGTCAAGGCCGGCGAGGACCTCGAGGCGCTCGTCGCCACGGACCCCTTCAACGAGGGCTTCCTGGCCACCCCGGCCCAGACCGGCCCGGCCAGCGCCTCCGGCCTCCTCGCGACCGGCAAGGTCGCGATGGAGCTCGCGGGCCACTGGGAGCCCGGCGTGATGCAGGGGCTGACCGAGGACAAGAAGGGGCTGGGCGACAAGACCGGCTGGTTCCCCTACCCGACGATCGAGGGCGGCCAGGGCGACCCGACCACCGCGCTCGGCGGCGGCGACGCGTGGGCGTGCTCGGCGGAGGCCCCGCCGGAGTGCACCGACTTCATCAACTACCTGCTGAGCGACGAGGTGCAGATCGGCTTCGCCCAGAACGACATGGGCCTGCCGACCAACCCGGCCGCGACCGGCTCCGTGAAGGACCCGGCCCTGGCCGACCTCATCACCGTCCGTGACGAGGCTCCGAACGTCCAGCTGTACTTCGACACCCTGTTCGGCGAGAACATCGGTGGCGCCATGAACGACGAGATCGCCCTCGTCTTCGCCGGCGACTCGAGCGCCCAGGGCATCGTCGACGCGACCCAGGCCGCGGCCGACAACGAGTGACGAGGTGGCAGACGACGTGACAGCACGCTCGACGGGCACGGACGTCGCTGCCACCCCTCGCGACACCGCAGGTGCCGCCGGCCGGGTCTCCCGGTCGGCGGCACCTGCCGCGAGCGGGCGCCGGCGCGGACTCTCCTCGAACGCGCGCAAGCGCGCTGAGATCGCCTTCTTCACGGCGCCGGCGCTCGCCCTGCTCACCCTGTTCGTGGTGGTCCCGGTCGTCCAGGCCGTGCGCTACTCCACGTACAAGTGGAACGGCCTCGGGCCGATGGACGACTTCGTCGGCCTCGACAACTACACCCAGGCGCTCACCGACTCGGTGTTCACCTCCGCGGTGGTGCACAACCTCGTCATCATCGTCTTGTCGATCGTCATCCAGCTGCCGCTCGGCCTGGCGATCGCCCTCCTGCTCAACCGGGAGATCCGCGGTCGGTCGTTCCTGCGCGTGGTCATCTTCATGCCGTACGTGCTGGCCGAGGTCGTGGCCGGCGTCGTGTGGGTCCTCCTGCTCCAGCCGGACGGCCTCGTCGACGCCGTCCTCGACGGCGTCGGCCTGGGCGGCCTGACCCAGCTCTGGCTGGGCGACCCGAACATCGCGCTCTACACCGTGATGGTCGTGCTGACCTGGAAGTACCTGGGCCTGGCGGTGCTCCTCTTCCTGGCCGGCCTGCAGGGCGTGCCGGAGGAGATCTACGAGGCCGCGCAGATCGACGGCGCCACCTGGTGGCAGGTGCAGCGCCGGATCACCATCCCGCTGCTCGGGCCGACCATCCGCACCTGGGGCTTCCTGTCCATGATCGGATCGCTCCAGCTGTTCGACATGGTCTGGATCCTCACCGGCGGCGGCCCCGCGAACTCCACGGTGACGATGGCGACCTACCTCATCAACCAGGGCACCGACCGCAGCCTCTACGGCTACGCGTCGGCGGTCGCCGTGATCCTCTTCGGCATCTCTCTGGTCCTCGCGGTCATCTACCAGTTCTTCGTGCTCCGCCGCGACAACGAGAACGCCCCCAAGCCGAGGAAGGTCACGCGATGAGCGCCCCGACCACGACGCCCGCCCCGGGGAGGCCGGCGATCCTCGAGTCCGCCCGGAAGCAGAAGCGGACGTTCGCCGGCGGCAGCCCGCTCGTCTACGCGGCGGCGGCCATCGTCGTCGTCGCCACGGTCGCGCCGGTGCTGTACGCGTTCCTGGGCGGCTTCCGCTCCAACGCCCAGCTCGCCGCGAACCCCGTGGGCCTGCCCGACCCGTGGGTCGGCTCCAACTACCTCAACGTGCTGACGTCGGCGAGCTTCTGGCGGTACACGCTCAACTCCACGATCGTGGCGCTGATCACCACGGCCATCGTCGCCGTGTTCGGCGTGATGGCCGCGTACCCGCTGGCCCGGTACCGGTTCAAGGGCCGCGAGGCGCTCGCGATGGTCTTCACCCTCGGCCTGCTCTTCCCGCTGACCGTGGCGATCATCCCGCTGTTCCTCATGGTGCGTGACCTCAACCTCACGAACTCCGTCTGGGGGGTGGCGCTGCCCCAGGCGGCGTTCGCGCTCCCGCTGACGGTCGTCATCCTGCGCCCGTTCCTCATGGCGCTGCCCCAGGAGCTGGAGGAGGCGGCCATGCTCGACGGCACCTCCCGCATCGGCTTCTTCTGGCGGATCCTCCTGCCCCTGTCCGGGCCCGGCCTGGTGACGGTGGGGGTGCTGGCCTTCGTGGCCTCCTGGAACTCCTACCTGCTGCCGCTGCTCATCCTCAGCGACCCGGCGTCCCAGACGCTGCCGCTGGGCGTGGCCAGCTTCTCCAGCCAGTACGCCCAGGACACCGCCGGCGTCCTGGCGTTCACCTCGATCGCGATGATCCCGGCCCTGGTGTTCTTCCTGGCCATGGAGAAGCGGATCGTCAACGGCCTCCAGGGCGCCGTCAAGGGCTGACCGCCCGCCTGCACCGCTCCGGCGGGCGCCCCGCCCGGGCGCCCGCCGGAGCGCCCCACCAGCGGTCGGGCGGCCGGCGCAGGAGCACACTGCACGCTGGACCGGGCGGCACGGCCACCGACGACGACGCCGACCGCCCCCGACACCGCCCGTGGCCGTTGCCGCGGAAGACCCCCTCCGGAAGGACCCCATGAGCACCGACACCACCCCGTCCACCGGCCTGCGCCGCTCGAAGGGCGTCTCGGCCCGGGTCGAGGAGCTGCTGGCGTCGATGACGCTGGAGGAGAAGCTCGCCCAGCTCGTCGGGCTGTGGGAGGGCCGCGGGGGTGACGGCGACGGCGGTGACGTCGCGCCGATGCAGGACGCGATGCAGTCCGAGAACGCCGAGTTCGAGGCGTTCGCCGTCCAGGGCCTCGGCCAGCTGACCCGGCCCTTCGGGACCACGCCGGTCGACCCGGTCGAGGGCGCGCGCACGCTGGCCGCCAAGCAGAAGTGGCTCACCGAGAACACGCGGCTGGGCGTGCCCGCGCTGGTGCACGAGGAGTGCCTCACCGGCCTGGCGGCGTGGAAGGCCACCACCTTCCCGGCGCCGCCGACCTGGGGCGCGACCTTCCACCCCGAGCTGGTGGAGCGGATGGGCGCCGCGATCGGCGAGTCCATGCGCTCCCTCGGCGTCCACCAGGGCCTGGCCCCCGTGCTGGACGTCGTGCGCGACGCCCGCTGGGGCCGCGTGGAGGAGTGCATCGCCGAGGACCCGTACGTGGTCGGCACCGTGGCCACCGCCTACGTGAAGGGCGTGCAGTCCACCGGCGTCGTCGCCACGCTCAAGCACTTCGTCGGCTACTCGAACTCCCGCGCGGGCCGCAACCTCGCCCCGGTGCACGCCGGGCCCCGCGAGGTGGCCGACGTGCTCCTGCCGCCGTTCGAGATGGCGGTGCTCGACGGCGGCGTGGACTCGGTGATGAACTCCTACGCCGAGATCGACGGGATCCCCGTCGCGGCGGACGCCGCGCTGCTCACCGACCTGCTGCGCGAGGAGTGGGGCTTCACCGGCACCGTCGTCGCGGACTACTTCGCGGTGGCCTTCCTGCAGTCCCTGCACGGGGTGGCCGCCGACCTCGGCGACGCCGCGACCCAGGCCCTGTCCGCCGGCATCGACGTCGAGCTGCCGACCGGCGCGGCCTTCCTCGAGCCCCTGCTGGCCCGGATCCGCGAGGGCCGGGGCGGCGAGGAGCTGGTCGACCGCGCGCTGCGCCGGGTGCTGGACCAGAAGGAGCGCCTGGGCCTGCTGGACGCCGGCTACGACCCGAGCGCCGGGATCGACCTCGACGCCATCGACCTCGACCCGCCGGCCCACCGCGCGCTGGCCCGCCAGATCGCGGAGGAGGGCGTCATCCTCCTGTCCAACGACGGCACGCTGCCCCTGGCGCCCGAGCAGGCGCGCCGCGTGGCCGTGGTCGGCCCCAACGCCGACGACACCTCGGCGCTGTTCGGGTGCTACAGCTTCGCCAACCACGTGCTCGCCCAGCACCCGGGCACCGAGCTGGGCCTGGACGTCGCCAGCGTGCTGGACGCCGTCGCCGCCGAGCTGACCGGCGCCGAGACCACCCACGTGCGCGGGAGCGACGTCGACACCGACGACACCTCCGGCATCGCGGCGGCGGTCGAGGCGGCGCAGGGCGCGGACCTCGTCGTGGCCGTCCTCGGCGACCGGGCGGGGCTGTTCGGCCGCGGGACGTCGGGGGAGGGCTGCGACGCCGAGTCCCTGGACCTGCCCGGCGTGCAGCGCCAGCTGCTGGAGGCGCTGATCGCCACCGGCACGCCGGTCGTGGCGGTGCTGCTCACCGGCCGCCCGTACGCGGTGGACTGGGCGCTGGAGGGCTGCGCGGCCGTCGTCCAGGCCTTCTTCCCCGGCCAGGAGGGCGCCGGCGCGATCGCCGGGGTCCTGTCCGGGCGGGTCAACCCCTCCGGGCGCCTGCCGGTCTCGCTGCCCCGCTCGGTCGGCGCGCAGCCGTACTCCTACCTGCACCCGAAGCTCGGCGCGGCGAGCTCGGTGTCCAACATCGACACCGCCCCGGTGCGCCCCTTCGGGTTCGGGCTGTCCTACACCACCTTCACCCACACCGACCTGCAGGTGGCGGACGCGCAGGTGCCCACCGACGGGGCGGTCCGGCTCTCGGTGCGCGTCGCCAACACCGGTGAGCGGGACGGCGCCGACGTCGTCCAGCTCTACGCCACCGACCCGGTGGCCTCGGTCACCCGCCCGGTCACCCAGCTGCTCGGCTACGCCCGGGTGGAGCTGGCGGCGGGGGAGAGCGCCGAGGTCGTCTTCGACGTGCCCACCACGCGGCTGGCGTTCAGCGACCGGCGCATGGTCAAGGTCGTCGAGCCCGGCCGGATCGACCTCGCCGTCGGCACCTCGTGCGCGGACCCGGTGCTCACCGGCTCGGTCGAGCTCACCGGCGACGTCCACGAGGTCACCACCGCCGACCGGCGGGTCGTCGGCGTGGGCGTCGTCCGCGGCTGACTGCGCCCACCCCCAGCGCGACCAGGGGATCCCGTCACCCCCGAGGGGGTGGCGGGATCCCCTGGTCACGGGGTGGAGGTGGGGCTCAGCCCTGGGCGTCGTCGGGGTTCGCGGCCAGGGTGACCTGCACCTCGCGGCTGTCGCCGTCGCGGACGACGGTCAGCACCACCTCGTCGCCGGGGGCGCGCGAGCGCACCTGCGCGGTCAGCGACTCGGCGCCGGTGACGCCCTCGCCGTCGACCGCGACCACCGCGTCGCCCTCCTGCAGCCCGGCCTGGGCCGCCGCGCTGCCCTCGGTGACGGCCGCGACGATCGCCGCCTGCCGGGTGTCGCCGTCGACGGTGGCCGTGCCGTCCCCGCTCTGGAGCGAGACGCCGAGCAGGGCGTGCTGCGCGGCGCCGTCCTCGATGAGCTCGGTGGCGATCCGCTGCGCCTCGCTGCCGGGGATGGCGAAGCCGAGGCCGATGCTGCCGGCCTGGCCCGAGCCGGAGGAGTTGCTGGCGATCGAGGAGTTGATCCCGATCACCTGGCCGGCGGCGTCCACCAGGGGCCCGCCGGAGTTGCCGGGGTTGATGGCGGCGTCGGTCTGGATGGCGTTGGTCACCACCGGCTCGGCGGCGCTCTGCTGGGGCTGGCCGAAGCCGAACGGGTCGGGGCTGCTCTGCTCGCTCTCGGTGGCCTGGGTGGTCACCGGGCGGTCGAGGGCGGAGACGATGCCCGTGGTGACGGTCTGGGAGAGCCCGAGCGGGTTGCCCAGCGCCATGACGGGCTGGCCGACCTCCACCTCGTCGGAGTCGCCGAAGGTGGCGGCGGTGAGGTCGGACGGGGCGTCCTGCAGCTGCAGGACGGCGAGGTCGGTCTGCGGGTCGGTGCCGGTGATCTGGGCCTGGTAGATCCGGCCGTCGGAGAGGACCACCCGGATCTGCGCGTCGTCGCCCGCCGCGGTGGCGACGTGGTTGTTCGTCAGCACGTGGCCCTCGGTGTCGAGGATGACGCCGGTGCCCTCGCCGCCGGTCTGCCCGTCGGAGACCTGGATGGTGACCACGCTGGGCGCCACCGCGGCCGCCACGGCGTTCCAGTCGACGCTCTCGTCGAGCGGGACGTCGGCCGCCGAGCCGGTCGGCGCGTCGGCGCTCGTGGAGGTGATGGCGCTCGCGCCCGAGCCGTCGTCGAGGGCGCTGCCGATCGCCAGCGCGCCGCCGCCGCCGAC
>NZ_JBZYWI010000057.1:0-18763 GCF_058932755.1 Quadrisphaera sp. DVD1 | reverse complement strand
GCGCAGCTGGGCGCGCGCGCGGTGCAGGCGGGAGCGGACCGTGCCCAGCTTGAGGCCCAGCACCCGCCCCACCTCCTCGTAGGACAGGCCCTCGAGGTCGGCGAGGACGACCACCGCGCGGAAGGAGGGCGAGAGCCGCTCCAGCGCCGCCTGCACGTCGAGGTCGAGGTGCGCGCCCTCGAAGGCGCGCTCGGGACCGGGGCCGGCGTCGGGCAGGCGCGCGGCGGCCTCGTCGGTGAGCGCGTCGAAGCGCACCCGCCGGCGGCGCCGCGCCTGGTCGAGGAAGAGGTTGGTCGTGATCCGGTGCAGCCAGCCCTCGAACGTGCCGGGCACGTAGTCCGACAGCGAGCGGAAGACGCGCACGAAGACCTCCTGGGTGAGGTCCTCGGCGTCGTGCTGGTTCCCGGTCAGGCGCAGCGCGAGGCGGTAGACCCGGGCGGAGTGCTGGCGCACGACGTCCTCCCAGGACGGCGGCGACCAGGCCTCGACGGCCTGGACCTGCGGCTCGTGTCCTGCCCGTGCTGCCATCGCTGCTCCCCTGGGTGACCGGCCCCGCTTGCACCGGATGCCCCACTGTGGCCCCGTCCGCTGGGAGGGGCCTGGGAAGGCGGTGTGATGCCGCTCACCCAGAGTGTGCGCGCAGACGCACCGCGCCGCACCTGCGCTGGGCCGCGGCGCGGGCGCGGGGACGTCGGCGCTGGCGCGGGGGCGTCAGCGCTTGCGGACGGCGAGCAGCAGGCCGTCGCTGCTGGGCAGCATCGCCGGCAGGAGGTCCTCGTGGGCGCGGAGCTCCTTGCCGAGCTCGCGCACCGCGGTGGTCACCGGGTCGCGCTGGGCGGGGTCGGCGACGCGGTCGCCGGCCAGGGCCCCGCCCACGGCCAGCACGCCCCCGCGGCGCAGCAGCCGCACCGCGCGGTCGAGGTAGGCCGCGGTGCCCAGCGGGTCGGCGTCGAGGAGCACGAGGTCGTAGCCGCCCTCGGTGAGGCGGGGCAGGACGTCGGTCGCGCGGCCGGTGATGCCGCGGATCCGCCCGCCGCGCACGCCCTCCTCGGCGAAGGCCGCCCGCGCCGCGCGCAGGTGCTCGACCTCGACGTCGATCGTCGTGAGGACGCCGTCGCGCGGCATCCCGCCGAGCATCCACAGGCCGCTGACGCCCGCCCCGGTGCCGACCTCGACCACCGAGCGCGCGCCCGCGGCCGCGCACATCGCCTGGAGCACGGCTCCCGCACCGGGCCCGACGCACCCGATCCCGAGCTCGCGGGCGCGCCCGGTGGCGCGCTCGACGGCGTCGCTGGCGGGGACGAAGTTCTCGGCGTACTGCCAGTTGGCGGCCTTGGGGTTCTTGGCGTTGATGGTGTCGCCTCCTGGCGTCCGGCGGGAGCGCTCGACCCTAGCGCCGGGGAGCACCGAGGCCCTCCAGCCAGCGCAGGAGCAGCCGGGCGCCGAAGCCGGTCGCCCCGCGCACCACCTCGTGCTCGTCCTTGTCGGCGCGCGCGGGCCCGGCGATGTCCAGGTGGGCCCAGGCGCGCGAGCCGGTGAACTCCCGCAGGAAGAGGGCCGCGACGACCGCGCCGGCCCCCGGGCTGGGGTCGGCGGTGTGGCGCAGGTCGGCCACCGAGCTGTCCAGGGCCGGGCGGTAGTCCTCGACCAGCGGCATCCGCCAGAGGCGCTCGCCGGTCTCCTGCCCCGCCTGCAGCAGGGCGGCGGCCAGGGCGTCGTCGCCGCTGAACAGCGCCGCGTGGCGCACGCCCAGCCCGAGCGCGGCCGCACCAGTGAGGGTGGCGACGTCGACCAGCAGGTCCGGGGCGAGAGCGGCGTCGGCGTGCGCGAGGGCGTCCGCCAGCACCATCCGCCCCTCGGCGTCGGTGTTGACCACCTCCACGGTGGTGCCCCCGTGGACGGTCACCACGTCGCCCGGGCGGTAGGACGCCGCGCCGATGGCGTTCTCGGCCAGCGGCAGCAGCGCGGTGACCCGGTGCGGCAGGCCCAGCTCGGCGGCGCCGAGCACGGCCGCCAGCACGGCGGCGGCCCCGGCCATGTCGGTCTTCATCGTCACCATGGACTCGCGCGGCTTGAGCGAGATGCCGCCGCTGTCGAAGGTGATGCCCTTGCCCACGAGCACGACGTGGCGCGGCAGCGCGGACGGCGGCAGCGGCGGCTCCCAGCTCACGCGCACCAGGCGCGGCGCGCTGGCCGAGCCGGAGCCGACCGCGAGCAGCCCGCCGAAGCCCTGGGCCGCGAGCTCGTGCTCGTCGAGCACGTCGACCGCGACGCCGGGCACCTCAGCGGCCAGCGCCCGGGCCTGCTCGGCCACCCAGGCCGGGGTCTTCGTGGAGGAGGGCGTGTCGGTCAGGTCGCGGACGCGCCAGGCGGCGCGGGCGTCGACGGCCGCGCGCTCGAGCTCGCCCTCGGCGGTGCAGCCGAGCAGCACGACGGTGCTCGCGGGCGGGCGCGGGCCGCTGGCTCGACCGGTGCCGAGGCCGGTGCGCGGCGGGGTGGAGGAGGCGAGCAGGAACCCCTCGGCGAAGGCGCGCACCCCGGCGGGGTCGGCGTCCGCGACGGCCGTGGTGACCACGCGGTCGCGGCCGCGGACCGCGCGGGCCAGGGCGGCGCCGGCGCGGCGCAGCTCGAGCGGGGTGGCGTCGCCGATCCCGACCAGCACCAGCACGGGCGGCAGGGCGCCGGCGCTCCCGGAGGCGCCGCCCTCGGCGCCGTGCGGGCCGGCGCCGGGCAGGGCCAGCACCGCACCGGCGGAGGCGGTGAAGGAGGCGCTGTCGCAGACCCCGGCCAGGTCGATGCCGTAGGCCAGCACCGCGTCGACGGCACCGGCGCGCGGCTGCACGCCCTCCGCGCCGTCACCGGTGCTCTCGCCCGCCCGGCCGGGAGCGACCGGCACGGCCAGGACGTCGGCCCCGGCGGCCAGGGCCAGGGCCCGGTCGGCCACGGCCCGCAGCTGCGGCAGGGGCTGGTCGGCCCGGGGGCCGACCAGCACGCCCGCCGGCGCGCCGGATCCCGTGGAGCCCAGCTCCTGGGGGCTGCGCGCCACCTCAGCCCGCGGCGGTCTTGAGGGCGTCCCCGAGGGCGTTCGCCTCGTCCGGCGACATCTCCACGACCAGGCGGCCACCGCCCTCGAGCGGCATGCGCATGACGATGCCGCGACCCTCCTTGGTGACCTCGAGCGGACCGTCACCCGTCCTCGGCTTCATGGCGGCCATGTGGTGACCCCTCTTCCTGGTCCAGGCCCGCGGGCGCCGCCGGGCGACCGGTGGCGTGCGGGACGGTGGAGCGGCGCCGTCGAGCGGCACCGCGTACGAGGTCATCATCCCATCGCCGCAGGGCGGGAGGAAACCGGCGGGTCAGGGGGCGAAGTCGCTGGGCGGGGTGAACCGCCACAGCCAGGCGACCCACACCACCTGCAGCAGCGCGCTGGCGACGATCCAGGTGGTCAGGTGGGCGCGTGACCGCACCGAGGTGGCCACGAGCAGCGCCAGCGGCGCCTGCAGCAGCCAGAACCGGACCGTGGAGGTCCACGGGTCCACGACGAGCAGCAGGTAGGCGGCCTGCGCGAGCACCCAGGTGACCAGCTCCGGACCCATCGCCCGCGCCCGGGGACCGGTGCACCAGCACACCAGGGCGGCCACCCCCACGACCAGGGCGGCGGGCCCACCCCAAGGCCCCAGCACCACTTGGGAGGCGGTCAGCCACGGCAGCACCGGCACCACGGGGCCACTGCGCCAGGCTCCCTGGACCTGGGTGTAGGCGTCGAGCTCGCCGCTCGCGAGGCCGACGACGAGCGGCCAGGCGACGCCGGAGACCACCGAGACCAGCGCCAGCCCCGCGAGGCCCGCGCGCTCGCGCCCGGGGAAGGCGTCGGAGGGCAGCACGGGCGTCCGGGAGGCCCGCCAGCGCAGCGCAGCGTGCACGAGGACGACGGCGACGAAGGGCAGCGCGACGGCGCGCGTGGCGCCCAGCAGCAGGACGGCGGCCGCGCAGCACGCGTAGCGCCGTCGCACCAGCGCCAGCAGCGCCGCGGACAGCACCAGCAGCGCGAGGGCCTCGGTGTAGGCGTACTGCAGCAGCGCCGCCGAGGGGAAGACGAGGACGAGCGCGAGCCCGGCGAGCGCGGCCGGCGGGGCTGCGACGGCGCGGAAGAGGTGGAGCAGCACCACCGCCGCGAGCGCCCCCAGCACGAGCGCCGTCGTGGGGGCCGCGACCTGCCAGGAGCTGCCGGTGACCTCCATGACCGCGCGCACCAGCAGCGGGTAGGCGGGGTAGAAGGCCCACTCGCTCTGCAGCGCGGCGCCGTCCTCCCCCCGCGGCAGCGGCAGCGGGTAGCCGTGCTCGGCGATCGAGCGGTACCAGGTGGCGTCCCACAGGTCGGCGGTGAAGGCGCCGTAGCCGGGCGCGGCCGGCGTCCACAGGTTCGCCTCCTGCCACGGCTCCACGCACAGCGTGATCACCGTCGTGAGCAGGCGGGAGGCGGCCCAGACGAGCAGGGCCTGCGCCCCGGCCGGCAGGGCCACCAGGGCTGCACCGGCGATGCGCGCGTGGTCCGCGGCGGCCCGCCCCGCACGGTCGCGCGCGGCCAGGGCGCGCTGCAGGCCGCCCTCCACCGCTGCGTCCAGCGGCCTGCTCACCCCGGGGACCCGGGCAGGCCCGCGCGCGCCGAGCCGCGGAACGCGCAGCCGGCCAGGTGGTCGTCGACGCGGCCGACCGCCTCCAGCAGGGCCTGGGCGGTGACCGGGCCGACGAAGGCGAACCCGTGCCGGGACAGCGCCTTCGCCAGGGCGGTGCTCGTGGGCGTGCGCGCCGGGACGTCGGCGGTGGTCACCGGCGCGGCGGGGTCGGGCGGGTGCTCGGCCAGGACGGCGTCCAGGAGCCCCTCGAGCCCGCCGGGCACCGCGGCGCGCAGCGCCATGACCGCGCGGGCGTTGCCGATCGTCGCGCGGACCTTGGCGCGGTTGCGCACGATGCCGGCGTCGGCGAGCAGGCGCGCCTCGTCGTCCGCGTCGAAGGCGGCGACGGCCTCGGGGTCGAAGCCCGCGAAGGCGGCCCGGAAGGCGGGGCGCTTGCGCAGGATGGTCAGCCACGACAGCCCCGACTGGAAGCCCTCGAGGACGAGGCGCTCGAAGAGCGCGGCCTCCCCTCGCACCGGGCGGCCCCACTCCTCGTCGTGGTAGGCGCGGTAGTCCTCCGGCCCGGTCGCCGCCCACGGGCAGCGCAGGACGCCGTCCGGCCCGGGCAGCGCGGGGGCGCCCGCAGGCGGCTCAGGCGGCACGGGTCTGCTCGGCCTCCACCTCGCGGGCCATGCGGGCGAGCACGAGGCCGAAGGAGGCCCGCCCGCCCAGCACCAGCGGCAGGGTGATGGCGCGGCTGAGGCGCTCGTCGACCAGCGACAGGTCCTCGGTCCAGCGCACGCGGCTGCGCCCGCCCGGCAGCGGCACCACCTGCACCTCGGCGGTGCCCAGCACGACCCGGCCGCGGTGCACCAGGCCGGCCGTGCCGGCGCGGGTGGCCGTCGGCGGCTCCCAGCGCACGACCTCCAGCGGGTCGTCGAAGGCCGCGGGGCCCACGCCGCTGCGGCCCACGAAGGTGGTGCCGACGCCGCCGGTGTCGCGGGTCACGGTCATCGCGGTCAGCGGCACCCAGCGCCCGTGGGCGCCCCAGTCGGTGACGCGGGCCCAGACCGCCTCCACCGGGGCGGCCACCTCCCGGGTGGCGGTGAAGCGGGCCACGGCTCAGCCCTCGCCCTCGAGGGCCGCCGGAGGCGCGGGCCGGCTCGCGGGCTGGGCCGCAGGCCGGGCGACGGGCAGCGCCTCGCGCTCCGCCAGCTCGGCCCGCAGCCGGGCGAGGACGGCGTCCACCTCGTCCATCCGGTAGCCCCGCAGGGCCCGGGAGAAGGTCAGGGCGTCGACGTCGCCGGGGGTGAGCGGGCCGGGCGGCAGCGGGCGGTGGCCGCTGGTGCTCGGCGGCGCGGCCAGGCCGCCCCCGACCAGGCCCGCGGCGACGGCGCCGACGACGCCGACCACCGCCAGGACGAGGAGGAGCAGGAACAGGCTCACGCCGCCGATGGTGCCACGGCGACCTGGGCCCCCGCTCCGGCGACGGCGCCGGTCACGGCAGCGACTCCAGGCCCTCCTGGACGGCCTCGGCCCTGGCGCCCTCGGCGTCCGGTGGGGCGGGGTGGCCCGTGCGCAGCCCCTCCTCCACGGCGTCGAGGGCCTGCGCCGCCGACGCCGTCCACACGACGTCGGCGGCCGCCGCGCGGTGCACGAAGCCGAGCGCGACGAGGTGCTCGACGACCTCGCGCAGCGGCGCCAGCACCCCGGTCGGGTCGCACACGACCACCGGCTTGGCGTGGAGCCGCAGGGCGCGGGCCGACCACACCTCCAGCAGCTCCTCGAGCGTGCCCAGCCCACCCGGCAGGATGAGGAAGGCGTCGGCGGCGGCGTCCATGAGGCCCTTGCGCTCGCGCATGCCGTCGGTGACCACGAGCTCGTCGGCGTCGAGGTCGCCCACCTCGTGGGCGAGGAGCTCGCGCGGGATCACCCCGAGGGTGTGCGCCCCGCCGGCGCGGGCCGCGCGGGCGACGGCGCCCATCATCGACACCGATCCCCCGCCGGAGACGAGCGAGTGGCCGCGCTCGGCGAGCAGGGCGCCGACCTCGGCCGCCAGGGCGGGGAAGGCGGCGTCGATCCGCTCGGAGGCGGAGCAGTACACCGCGACAGCAGCCATGGCCCCCAGCGTGCCAGGAGGCCCGGTCAGCTCCTCAGCAGGCGGTGGCCGCCACCACGGCGCCCGTGGCGGTGATCACCGAGGCGGCGGAGAGGGCCTTGAGGACGTCGGGCACGTCCTGCGGGGCCAGGCGGACCGTCGTCACGCAGCGGGCGCCGTCCCAGATGCTCAGCACGACCAGCCCGACCTCGGGGTGGGCGGAGATGCGCAGGGCTCGGGCGGGCCGGTCGCGGTCGGCGATCACGGCGCCGCGCGTCGGTGCGGGCGAGGTGCGCATGCGCCAGTGTCGACCCGGGGCCCCCTCCGCGTCGACCCCGCGTTGACCCGTCCGGGCAGCCCCTGGGCCGCTCCCCCGCACCCCGGCCGTGATCGTGGGATCCCTGCACGTCGTTGCAGGTCAGCAGCATGATCGGCGCTCCCGGACTGTCGGTGGTGGCCCCTACCGTGGGCCCATGACGACGACGGCGGGCGGTGGACGTGGCCCCGCGGACGCCGTCCCTGCGCTGTCCGCCGCCGTCGACGCGCTGCTCGCCGCTCCCTGGTGGCAGTGCTCGGACGCCGACGTGCGGGCGCGCGTGGTCGAGCTCGAGCGGCAGGCCGCCCGGCTGGAGGCTGCACGGCTGCGGCTGCTCGCCGAGGCCCACGAGCGCCGTGCGGGCGACGGCCCGGGCGCTGTGAGCACGGCCGCGTGGCTGGCCGCCGAGGCGGGGATGCGGCCCGAGCGCGCGAGCGAGCGGGTGACCCTCGCCGTGGCGCTGGACGGCCCGCTGGCCGCCACCGGCGCCGCGCTGGCGGCGGGCGACCTCAGCCTCGACCACGCCTCGGTGGTGCGGCGCGTGATGACGAGCCTCGACCCGCGGGTGGAGGCCGGCACCCGCGCCGAGGCGGAGCGCCTCCTCGTGGAGCAGGCCGCCGTGCTCGATCCTGCGCACCTGGCCAAGGCCGGCCGGCACCTGCGCGCCCGGCTGCACGAGGACGCCGAGCAGCGGCTCGCCCGCGACGAGGACGTCGCCGCGGTCCGCCGGGAGGTGCGCTGCACCCAGGACGACGACGGGGTCTGGCACCTCGCCGGCACCCTCGACCCGGTGGCCGGCGCGACGGTGGCCGCCGCCCTCGACGCGCTCTCCGCCCCGCTGCCCGCGGTGGGCGGGACGCCCGACCGGCGCAGCGCCCCGCAGCGCCGGGCCGACGCCCTGACCCAGCTGGCCGACGCGTGGCTGGCGGGCCAGACCGGGTCGACGGCGTCCCGGCCCCGGCTGGTGGTGACGGTGCCCGCGGCCACGGTGCTCGACCCGCTCGCACCCGGAGCGGCGCCCGGCACCCTGCCCGGCGGGCACCCCGCCTCGGTGACGACCGTGCAGCAGCTGGCCTGCGACGCCGAGGTGGTGCCCGTGCTCGTCGCGGTCGACGGGTCACCGCTGGACGTGGGTCGCACCGTCTACGCCTTCCCGGACCGGATCCGCACCGCGATCCTCCTCCGCGACGGCGGCTGCACCTTCCCCGGCTGCGGTCGCCCGACGTCGTGGTGCCAGGTGCACCACCTGGTGGCCTACGGCGCCGGTGGCGCCACCAGCGAGCGCAACGGGACGGCGCTGTGCGGCTTCCACCACCGCCTGGTCCACCGCCGCGGCTGGCGCGGCGAGCTCGCCGGGGCGCAGGTGGTCTGGCACCCGCCCGACCGCGCGGCGCCGCAGGTGCCGCCGCCGCCCTGGGTGCCCGCGCTGGACCGCCTGGTCGAGCGGTGGAGGGCCCGCGCGGCGTGACCGGGGGCACCCGCCTCGCGTCGACCGCCTGGGCACCCCTCCTCAGCGCTGTGCGGGGCCGGCGGCCCCTGGGCCCAGCACACGGCGCAGAAGCGCAGGACGCTGTCGTTGCTGGCGGTGGTCGGCGCCGCCCCGAGGGCGACGAGCACCGCGCGCAGCGCGGGAGCGGCCACTCGGGCGGCACCGGGCGGGGACGACGCGGGAGCCACCCTGCGCCCGAGCGCGCCCGTGCCGCCGCCAGCCCGACAGCCCTAGCCTCCCCCCATGGTCACCGAGCGGGACGTGCCCCTGGACGACGGCCGCGTGCTGCGCGTCAACGACTCCGGGCCCTCCTCCGGGGCGCTCACCGTCGTCTGGCACCACGGCTCGCCCCAGACCGGCGCCCTGCTGCCGCCGCTGCTGGCCGCCTGCGAGCAGCGGTCCGTGCGGCTGGTGTCCTACGGGCGGCCCAGCTACGGCGGCTCCACGCCGCGCCCGGGCCGCGACGTCGCCTCTGCGGCGGCCGACGTGGCGCAGGTGGCCGACGCCCTGGGCCTCGACCGGTTCGCCACGATGGGCGCCTCCGGCGGCGGCCCGCACGCCCTGGCCTGCGCCGCGCTGCTGCCCGACCGCGTGACCGGCGTCGTGTGCCTGGCGAGCATCGCCCCCCACCCCGGCGGCAGCGACTGGTTCGCGGGCATGGCCGCTCCGGGCGCGCTGCGCGCAGCGCTCGCCGGGCGCGAGGCCCGCGCCCGCTACGCGGAGACGGACGAGTTCGACCCCGAGGTCTTCACCGCCGCGGACTGGGCGGCCCTGGAGGGCCCCTGGTCGTCGCTCGGGGAGGACTCGCAGCGCGCCGGGCAGGCGGGGCCGGACGGGCTCGTCGACGACGACGTGGCGTACGTCTCGCCCTGGGGCGTCGACCTCGCGGTGGTCAGCGCGCCGGTGCTGCTCGTCCAGGGCGGCCAGGACCGGATGGTCCCGCCCGCCCACGCCGAGCTGCTGCGGCGCGCGCTGCCGCACGCCGAGGTGTGGCTCCGCCCGGACGACGGCCACGTCTCGGTGCTCGAGGCGTGCCCGGCGGCGCTGGACTGGCTGCTCCACCACGCCGGCTGAGGCGAGCCGCCTGCGGTGTGGCGCCGCTCCGCGGGCGCTCCGCGCGCCTACCGTCCGGGCATGGACACGACGAACCGCTGCGACCGCTGCGACACCGCCCCCGAGGTCCGGCTCATGCCGCTGCTCACCGGCCCGACCCGCATCCTCATGTGCCCGCGGGGGCACGGCGCCGTCGCGCTGGCCGACTGAGCCCAGCGCCCGCGCGGGCGCTCGCCGGGCGGGGTCAGGCGGTCAGCTGCAGCGTCGCAGCCGTCTCCGCCCGCACCCGCTCGGCGAGCGCCGGGTCGTCGGACAGCTTCGTGCCGTAGGAGGGGATGACCTCCTGGATCAGCGGCCGCCAGCCGTCGATCCGGTCGGGGAAGCACCGCTCGAGCAGGGTGAGCATGGCCGAGGTGCCGGTGGAGGCCCCGGGCGAGGCGCCCAGCAGGCCACCGATGGAGCCGTCGGCGGCGGTGACCAGCTCGGTGCCGAACTGCAGGACGCCGCGCCCGCGCGCGTCCTGCTTGATCACCTGCACCCGCTGGCCGGCGGTGATGAGCTCCCAGTCGCTGCCGTCCAGGCTCGGGACGAACTCGTGCAGCGCCTCCAGGCGGGCGCCCTTCGACTGCAGCACCTGCCCGATGAGGTAGCGGGTGAGCGCCATGTTCGTGCGGGCCACCCCGAGCATGGAGCCGAGGTTGTGCGGCTTCACCGACAGCGGCAGGTCCAGGAACGACCCCTGCTTGAGGAACTTGGGCGAGAACCCGGCGTAGGGCCCGAACATCAGCGAGCGCTCGCCGTCGACGAGGCGCAGGTCCAGGTGCGGCACCGACATCGGCGGCGCCCCGATCTTCGCCTGCCCGTAGACCTTCGCGGCGTGCCGGGAGGTCAGGGCGGGGTCGCGGGTGCGCAGGAACTGGCCGCTGACCGGGAAGCCGCCGAACCCGCGGATCTCCTTGATGCCCGAGCCCTGGAGCAGCGACAGCGCCCCGCCGCCGGCGCCGACGAAGACGAAGCGCGCGCGCACCGTCCGCGCGGCCCCGCTGCGCTTGTCCTGGACGCCGACCTCCCAGCGCCCGTCGCCGCCGCGCCGCAGCCCGCGCACGCGGGTGGCGAGGTGCACCTCGACGCCGCGCGCCACGGCGGCGTCGAGCAGCAGGCCGGTGAGCTTGCCGAAGTTGACGTCGGTGCCGGCCTCCGAGCGAGTGGCGGCCACCGGCTCGGACGGGTCGCGGCCGTCCATCATCAGCGGGATCCACCGGGCGAGGACGGCGGGGTCCTCGGTGTGCTCGATGCCGGCGAAGAGCGTCTGCGGCGCCAGGGCCTCGTAGCGGGCGCGCATGTACCGCTGGCCGTCCTCGCCCGTGACGAAGCTGACGTGCGGCACCGAGGTGATGAACTCGCTCGGCGAGCCGGTCAGCCCGGCGCGCACCAGGGAGGCCCAGAACTGGCGCGAGACCTGGAACTGCTCGTTGATGCCGACGGCCTTGGCGGGGTCGACCCGCCCGTCGGGGCCCATCGGCGTGTAGTTGAGCTCGCACAGCGCCGCGTGGCCGGTGCCCGCGTTGTTCCACGGCCCCGAGCTCTCCTCGCCCACGGCGTCGGCGGACTCGAAGAGCTGGACGGTCCAGTCGGGCTGCAGCAGCCCCAGCAGGGCGGCCAGGGTCGCGCTCATGATGCCGCCACCGACGAGGACGACGTCGGGGGACGCGTCGTTCGGGGACGAGGCGTTCGGACTGGACAGCGTGTCCTCCCGGTGTGGGCGCGGATCCCGGAGCCGCCAGCGCTGGCGGGCCGGGCCATTGTCGTCCTGCGCCCCCCGGGCGCGAGCGGGGGGTGCGGCGGGTGGCGTCAGGCCGGCGCGCCGGTGAGCCACGCCGTCAGCGCCCGCTGGCAGGCGCGCACCTCCGAGGCCGGGCAGCGCTCGCCGTCGGTGTGGGCCTGCAGCGGGTCGCCGGGGCCGTAGTTGACGGCCGGCACGCCCAGCGCGGAGAAGCGGGCGACGTCGGTCCAGCCCTCCTTGGCGCGCGGCTCGCCCCCGATCGCGGCGACGAACGCCGCCGCGGCCGGGTGGTCCAGGCCGGGGCGGGCGCCCGGGGCGGCGTCCGTGACCCGCACGTCGAAGCCCGCGAAGACCTCCCGCACGTGCGCCTCGGCCTGCACCGGGCTGCGGTCGGGCGCGAAGCGGAAGTTGACCGTGACCACGCACTCGTCCGGGATGACGTTGCCGGCCACCCCACCGCGGATGCCGACGGCGTTGAGCCCCTCGCGGTAGACCAGCCCGTCGACCTCCGCCCGCCGGGGGCGGTAGGCCGACAGCCGCGCGAGCACGTCGCCGGCGGCGTGGACGGCGTTGAGGCCCATCCACGACCGCGCCGCGTGCGCCGCGCGCCCGTGGACGACGACCTCCGCGCGCAGCGTCCCGTTGCAGCCGCCCTCGACCGCCGCCGACGTCGGCTCGCAGAGCACCGCGAAGTCGCCCGCGAGCCACTCGGGGTGCTCGCGGGCGAGGCGGCCGAGGCCGTTGAGGGAGGAGTCGACCTCCTCGTGGTCGTAGAAGACCCAGGTCACGTCGCGCACGGGCTCGGCCACGGCGGCGGCCACGGCGAGCTGGACGGCGACCCCGGACTTCATGTCCACGCTGCCGCGCCCGACGAGCACGGCAGCGTCGCCGTGGCCCTCCAGGCGCGAGGGGACGTTCCCGGCGATCGGCACGGTGTCCAGGTGGCCTGCGACGACCACGCGCTCCGCCCGCCCCAGCGCCGTGCGCGCGACCACCGCGTCGCCGTCGCGCAGCACCTCCAGGTGGGCGCGGCCGCGCAGCGCGGCCTCGACGAGGTCGGCGACGGCCCGCTCGTCGCCGCTGACGGAGGGCACGTCGCACAGCGCCCGGGCGAGGTCGACGACGTCCCCGGACAGGTCCAGGGGGGCGGGGGCCGGGCTGCTCATACCGCCGACAGTACGGGCGTCCCCGCCTACCCTGGTGCCCATGAGCCGCAGCGCATGGGGACACGGCCTGGCCACCCGCACGCCCGAGGGGACGGTGCTCGACACCTGGTACCCCTCCCCCGCGCTGGGCGAGCCACCGGCGGACGACGGCCCCTACTCGGTGCCGGCGGACCTCGCCTCCCTCGCCGGCGAGGACCCGGCGCGCGGCGTGGTCACCGAGGTCGTGCGCACGGTCGTCGACCTGGACGCCGCCCCGGCCGACGCCGCGGACGCCTACCTGCGCCTGCACCTGCTCTCCTGGCGCCTCGTGGCCCCGCACGGGCTCAACCTCGACGGGATCTTCGGGGTGCTGGCCAACGTGGTCTGGACCGACCGCGGCCCCTGCGCGGTCGAGGGCTTCGAGGCCACCCGCCTGCGGCTGCGGGTGGCCGGCGGCCCGGTGCAGGTCTTCGGCGTCGACAAGTTCCCGCGGATGACCGACTACGTGCTCCCTGCCGGCGTGCGCATCGCCGACGCCGACCGCGTGCGCCTCGGCGCGCACCTGGCCGAGGGCACCACGGTGATGCACGAGGGCTTCGTGAACTTCAACGCCGGCACGGTCGGCACGTCGATGGTCGAGGGCCGGGTCTCGGCCGGGGTCGTCGTCGGGGAGGGCTCCGACATCGGCGGTGGCGCCTCGATCATGGGCACGCTGTCCGGCGGCGGGAAGCAGGTGATCTCGATCGGGCGCCGCTCCCTCGTCGGCGCGAACGCCGGCATCGGCATCAGCCTGGGCGACGACTGCATCGTCGAGTCCGGGCTGTACGTCACCGCGGCCACCAAGGTGCTCGTGCACGGAGAGGACGGCGCCCGCACGGTCAAGGCCGTCGACCTCTCCGGCGCGCACGGCCTGCTCTTCCGGCGCAACTCCGCCACGGGGGCCGTCGAGGCGCTGCCCCGCTCCACCCAGCGGGTGGAGCTCAACGCGGCCCTCCACGCGAATTGAACCGGCCGACCTCCCGGGCCGCCGGCACCACCCGGACCGCCGCCCGCCCGGGCTCCACCCGGCACGCCGGCTCGCGCACCGGGTCGCGCACGGGGTCGCGCACCGCGTCCCGCAGCTCCGCCGCGGCCAGCCCCGAGTCCCGCCGCGCGGCGCGCAGCGGCTCCTCCCGCTCCTCCGCGACCGGGGGCTCGGGCACCACCCGCCGGCGCCTGGGCGGCTCGCTGGCGCGGATGCTCGGCGTCCTCGTGGTCGTGGGCGTCCTCGTCGGCGGCGCGTGGGTGGCGGTGCAGCAGGTGCTGCCGTCGGGTCCCGTCGTCGTCGTCGAGCGGTGCACGGCCGTCGCCGAGGGCGCCGAGCACGACCTCGCCCCGGACCAGGCGGGCAACGCGGCGCTGATCACGGCGGTCGCGCAGCAGCGCGGCCTGCCCGCGCGCGCGGCGACGGTCGCCATCGCGACAGCGGTCCAGGAGTCGAAGCTGCGCAACATCGCCTACGGCGACCGCGACTCGCTCGGGCTGTTCCAGCAGCGCCCCTCGCAGGGCTGGGGCACCCCCGAGCAGCTGCAGGACCCGGTGTACGCCACGAACGCCTTCTACGACGTGCTCGTGCAGGTCGACGGCTACACGGACCTGCCGATCACCGAGGTGGCCCAGCGGGTGCAGCGCTCGGCCTACCCCAGCGCCTACGCCGACCACGAGCCCGAGGGCCGCGCCTACGCCTCGGCGCTGACCGGCCACTCCCCCGCCTCGCTGACCTGCCGGCTGCGGCCGGTGACCGACGTCACCGCGCAGGCCGTCGGCGAGGACGGCCTCTGGCCGCGCGCGTCGGAGGTCGTCGCCCGGGTCCGGGCCGAGCGCGGCGCGATGCCCGTCACGCCCGCCGACCGCGGCACCGCGGTCGTGATCGGCACCGCCGGCGCCACCGGCGAGGACGCCGTCCGCTCGGCGTGGAGCACCGCCCAGTGGGCGGTGGCGCACGCCCGCGACCTCCAGGTGGTCGCCGTGGGCACCGAGGGACGTCAGTGGCGCCGCGACCAGCCCGAGGCCGGCTGGGCCACGCTGACCGGCGAGGCCGCGCAGCGCCTGGCCCCGCCCGGCGCCACCGTCGTGGTGGTCGCCGGCGGGGCCGTCGAGTGAGCGGGGGCCGCGCCGCGGTGGCCGCCGCCGCGGGTCAGCGCGCCGACAGCGGCACGTAGGCGCGCTCGACGGCGCCGGTGTACACCTGGCGCGGCCGGTTGATCTTCATCTGCGGGTCCTCGACGCCCTCGCGCCACTGCGCGATCCACCCGGGCAGGCGGCCCAGGGCGAAGAGCACCGTGAACATGCGGGTCGGGAACCCCATCGCCTGGTAGATCAGGCCGGTGTAGAAGTCGACGTTCGGGTAGAGCTTGCGCTCGACGAAGTAGTCGTCGCGGAGGGCGATCTCCTCCAGCCGCTTGGCGATGTCGAGCAGCTCGTTGGGGCCGGTCCGCTCGAGGATGTCGTCCGCGGCCTTCTTGACGATCGCCGCGCGCGGGTCGTAGTTCTTGTAGACGCGGTGCCCGAAGCCCATGAGGCGCACGCCCTTCTCCTTGGCCTTGACCTTGGCCATGAAGGAGTCGGCGTCGTCGTCGCCGCGGCGGATGGACTCGAGCATGTCGAGCACGGCGGAGTTCGCGCCGCCGTGCGCGGGCCCGGACAGCGCGTGGATGCCCGCGGAGACCGAGGCGAAGAGGTTCGCGCCCGAGGAGCCCACCATCCGCACGGTGGAGGTGGAGCAGTTCTGCTCGTGGTCGGCGTGGAGCACCAGGAGCAGGTCCATCGCCTTCGCCATCACCGGGTCGACCTCGTACGGCTCGGCCGGGAAGCCGAACGTCATCCGCAGGAAGTTCTCCACCAGGCCCTGGGAGTTGTCCGGGTAGAGCATCGGCTGGCCGACGCTCTTCTTGTACGCGTAGGCCGCGATCGTCGGCAGCTTCGCCAGGAGCCGGAACGTGGACAGCTCCACCTGGGCGGGGTCGCGCGGGTTGAGCGAGTCCTGGTAGAAGGTCGACAGCGCCGAGACCGCCGAGGACAGCACCGGCATCGGGTGCGCGTCGCGCGGGAAGCCCTCGAAGAACCGCTTGAGGTCCTCGTGCAGCAGCGTGTGGCGGCGGATCCGGTTGGTGAAGGCGTCCAGCTGCTCCGCGCTCGGCAGCTCGCCGTAGATGAGCAGGTAGCTGACCTCGAGGAAGGAGGACTGCTCGGCGAGCTGCCCGATCGGGTAGCCGCGGTAGCGCAGGATCCCCGCGTCGCCGTCGATGTAGGTGATCGCCGACTGGCACGAGGCGGTGTTGACGAAGCCGGGGTCGAGCGTGACGTAGCCGGTCCGCTTCAGCAGCGCGGAGACGTCCACGCCGTCCTGGCCCTCCGTGGCCGGCACGACCGGCAGCGGCAGCCGCCCGCCGGGATGCTCGACCGTGAAGGGCGAGCTGGCGGGGACGGCGGTCATGGGACCGGTCGTGAGGTCGGACATCCAGCAGCTCCTCCGGTGCGGGGCACGTGGGACGCCAGGCCGGGTCGGCCGTCGACGCCCGCCCGGACGCTACCCGCACCCGAGCGCGGGTCGCCAACCGCTCCCGGGCGCGTCGCCCGGCACCTCACGCCGCGGACAGCCGCTCCACCGCCTGAGCGATGCGCTCGTCACTGGCCGTCATCGCCAGGCGCACGTGCCGCGCCCCCGCCGTGCCGTAGAAGGCCCCGGGCGCCACGAGCAGCCCCAGGTCGGCGAGGTCGGCCACGGTGTCCCAGCAGTCCTCGTCGCGCGTCGCCCACAGGTACAGGCCCGCGACCGAGCCCTCCACCCGCAGCCCCACGGCCTCCAGCGCCGGCCGCAGCGCCTCGCGCCGGGCCCGGTAGCGCTCGCGCTGCACGGCGACGTGCTCGTCGTCGCCCAGCGCCGCCGTCATCGCCGCCTGCACGGGAGCGGGCACGATCATCCCGGCGTGCTTGCGCACCGCCAGCAGCCGCGCGACGAGCGCGGGGTCGCCCACGACCGTCCCGGCCCGGTACCCGGCCAGGTTGGAGCGCTTCGACAGCGAGGACACCGCCAGGAGCCCGGCGTGGCTGCCCTCGCACACCCGCGGGTCGAGCACGCTCGGCACCTCGGCGACGTCCCAGCCGAGCTCGGCGTAGCACTCGTCGCTGGCCACCACGGCGCCCACCGAGCGGGCCCAGCGCACCACCTCGCGCAGGGCCTCGACGCCGAGCACCTCGCCGGTCGGGTTCGACGGGGAGTTCACCCACACCAGGCGCACCCGCCCGCCCGGGCGCTCCCCCGGCTCCACGGCCACCGGGGTGGCGCCGGCCATCCGCGCCCCGACGTCGTACGTCGGGTAGGCCACGGCGGGCAGCGCGACGACGTCGCCCGGGCCGAGGCCGAGCAGCGTGGGCAGCCACGCCACGAGCTCCTTGGAGCCCACCGTGGGCAGCACGGCGACCGGGTCCAGGTCGGGCACGCCGCGCACGCGGCCCATCCAGGACGCCACCGCCTCGCGCAGCGCCGGCGTGCCGGCGGTCAGCGGGTAGCCCGGGGCGTCGGACGCCGCGCGCAGCGCCTCCTGGACGAGCGCGGGGGTGGGGTCGACCGGGGTGCCGATCGAGAGGTCGACCACGCCGCCGGGGTGGGCGCGCGCCCGGGCGGCGGCGGGGGCGAGCGCGTCCCAGGGGAAGTCCGGGAGCGCGGCGAACCGGTCCGTCGAGGTGCTCGAGCCGCTCAGCGCGCTCAGTCCTCGTGCGCCTGGGGCGGCAGGGCCGCCACCAGCGGGCCGTCCTTGTGGATGACCCCCATCTTCGCGGCGCCGCCGGGCGAGCCGATGTCGTCGAAGAAGACGGCGTTGTCCGTGGTGTAGTCGGCCCACTGCTCGGGGACGTCGTCCTCGTAGTAGATGGCCTCGACGGGGCAGACCGGCTCGCAGGCGCCGCAGTCCACGCACTCGTCGGGGTGGATGTACAGGGCCCGGTCGCCCTCGTAGATGCAGTCCACCGGGCACTCCTCCACGCAGGCCCGGTCCTTGAGGTCGACGCAGGGCTGGGCGATGACGTACGTCACGGGAGGCCTCTCTGGTGGACCGGTGGGGCGGCGTGCGCGGGGAGCTGCTGGAGCGGTCCCTAGTATTGCCGATCCTCCGTCCACCTCACCTCCAGGGTGGTTCCCGTGACCCCTGCTCCGGAGCGCCCGCTGCGCGGCGTCCTGGTCCGCCTGCGCCTGCAGGACGTCGGCTCCCGCGTCGTCGTGCGCCACCGCCTGCCGGACGGGCGCGCGACCGACGTCCTGGGCGACCTGGCGCGCCTGGACGCCGACGGCCTGGCCGTGCGCCGGCCCGACGGCGTCGTCGTCGAGGTGGCCGCGGCCGACGTCGTCGCGGCGCGCCCGGTGCCCCCGGCGCCGCAGCGGCCCTCTCCCGACCGTCCGGTCCACTGGGAGCGCGGCCCGCGCGGCGGGGAGCGCCCGCCGGCCTCCTCGTCGTGACCGGCGGATCCGGCCCGCTCGACCCCGTGCTCGCGCTCGAGGCGGTGATGGCGCAGGGCTGGCGGGCCCTGGAGGTCGAGCACCTCGGGGCGTGGCTGCTGCGCGCCTCGGCGGGCTTCACGGGCCGCGGCAACTCCGCGCTGCCGCTCGGCGACCCGGGGCTGGCGCTGCCCGCGGCCGTCGACGCGGTCGAGGCCTTCTACGCCGCGCGCGCCCTCGTGCCCCAGGTGGCGGTGCCGCGCGGGCTGGCGGCACCGGTGTCGGGCGACGGCGTGGACGGCGCTGCGCTCGACGCCCTGCTGGCCGGGCGGGGCTGGTCGGTCCACACCGAGACCGCGGTGATGACCGCCCCGGTCGGCGCGCTCCCGACCGCCCCCGCGCTGCCGCCCGGCGCCGAGGTGGTGCTCAGCGCCGATCCCGACGAGGACTGGCAGGCGCTCTACCGCTACCGCGGCCAGGTGCTGCCGCCGGAGGGCCTGGCCGTGCTCACCGCCTCGCCCGTGCGCGCGTTCGCCGCCGTCCGGGAGGGCGGGCGCACCCTCGCCGTGGCGCGGGGCACGACGACCCCGTCGCCGGGCGGCGCCTGGCTCGGCATCACCTCGGTGGAGGTGCTGCCCGCGGCCCGGCGCCGCGGGCTGGCCCGGGCGCTGCTGGCCGCCCTGGCGGACTGGGGCCGGCGGAGCGGGGCGAGCAGGGCCTACCTGCAGGTGACCTGGGACAACACCGCCGCCCGGGCGCTGTACGCCTCCGCCGGGTTCACCGACCACCA
>NZ_JBZYWI010000056.1:0-19016 GCF_058932755.1 Quadrisphaera sp. DVD1 | reverse complement strand
CAGGCGAGCAGCGCGACGGCGCCCAGCAGCAGGGGCACGGCGATCGCCGCCGCGGTCCGGAGCACCCCGGTGCTGCGCTCGACCTCGGCCACCGACGTCGCGACGAGGACGGTGCCCCCCGCGGCGCTGCCGGCCCCGGCGCGCAGCGGCAGGGCCAGCACCCGGAAGCCCTCGGCGGTGCCGAGCCGGGCGCCGTCGAGGGCTACCGGCTCCCCGGCGCGGGCGGTGCTCAGGTCCTCGCCGTCCACGAGGGGGGAGAGCCGGTCGCCGCCGGGGGAGGAGGCCAGCACCCGGCGCTGCGCGTCGAGGACCTGGACCACGGCGGCGCCGGTGACCGGCAGCGGGTCGGGCAGGGGCCCGGCGTCGGCGAGGGCGGCGACCTCGCGGGCGCGCTGGCCCGCCGCCTCGTCGAGGGAGGACAGGAGCGCGGTGCGCACGACGACGGGCACCGCCACCGCGGCGAGCACGAGGGCGAGCCCGAGGACGGCGGTGGCGGCCAGGGTCAGGCGCGCCCGGACGCTGACCGGTGCCCAGCGCCGCGTCCAACGGTGCGCCTGCTGCTGCTCAGCCACCGTCGGCGGCCAGCCGGTACCCCGCCCCGCGCACCGTGACGATCGCGTGCCGCCCGAAGGGCGCGTCGACCTTGCGGCGCAGGTAGCCGACGTAGACCTCGACGACGTTGAGGTCGCTGGCCCCCACCTCCTCCCACACGTGGTCGAGGATCTCGACCTTGGAGACGACCTCGTCGCGGCGGCGCAGGAGCAGCTCGAGCAGCGAGAACTCGCGGGCGGTGAGGTCGATCGGCGTCCCGGCGCGGGTGACCGTGCGCGCGGCGGGGTCGAGCAGCAGGTCCCCGGCGGCGAGCACGGCCGGGCGGGGGCGCGCCCCCCGCCGCAGCAGCGCCCGCAGCCGCGCGAGGAGCACCACGTAGGAGAACGGCTTGACGAGGTAGTCGTCAGCGCCGAGGTCGAGGCCGTCCGCCTGGTCGTGCTCGCCGTCCTTGGCCGACAGCAGCAGCACCGGCACCCAGTTGTCCTCGGCCCGCAGCGCCTGCACGACGCGGTAGCCGGACAGGCCCGGGAGCATGAGGTCGAGCACCACGGCGTCGTAGTCGTTCTCCGTCGCCATGGCCAGGCCCTGCGGGCCGGTGCGCGCGACGTCGACGGCGAACCCCTCGGCGCGCAGGCCCCGGGAGAGCGCGTCGACGAGCCGCGGCTCGTCGTCGACCACCAGCACCCGCACCCGGCACAGCCTGCCCTGCGGGCCCGCGGGCGAGAAGCAGGGCGCCCCGATCGGCTCTCAGCGCCGTCTCAGGTGGCGGGGAGCACAGTGGTCGCCATGCGCACCCGAACCCGCTGGACCGTCGCCGCCGCTGCCACCGCCGCCGTCGTGGGCGGTGCCCTCGTCGTCCCGGCCGTCGCCAGCGCCGACCCCGACCTCCCGCCGACCACCGCCGCCGACCTGCTGGCGGACCTCGCCACCGCCTCCGAGCGCCCCTTCTCCGGCACCGTCGTCCAGACCGTCGACCTGGGCCTGCCCGAGCTGCCGCAGGGCGCCGGTGCGTCCAGCGAGCTGATGAGCCTGCTCGCCGGCTCCACGACGCTGCGCCTGTGGTCCGACGGGCCCGAGCGCACCCGGGTGGCCGTCCTCGGCGCCCTGGCCGAGAGCGACCTCGTGCGCGACGGCGACGACGCGTGGCTGTGGCGCAGCGACCAGGACACCGCCCTGCACGCCGACCTGTCCGCGCTGCCGGAGCCGCCGGCGGGCGAGGAGGCCCCGCCGGTGGGAGCCGGGGCGACGTCCCCCGCCGACGCCGCGCGCGCGGCGCTCGACGCCCTCGACCCGAGCACGGAGGTCACCGTCGACGGCACGGCGACCGTCGCCGGCCGCGACGCCTACGAGCTGGTGCTCGAGCCCCGCTCCGACGACTCCCTCGTGGGGGAGGTGCGCCTGGCGGTGGACGCCGAGACCTCCTACCCGCTGCGCGCCCAGGTGACCGCCCGGGGCGCCTCCGAGCCGGCGTTCGAGAGCGGGTTCACCTCGATCTCGTTCACCGCGCCGGGTGACGAGGTCTTCGACTTCGCGCCCCCGGCGGGCACCGAGGTCGAGGAGGTCGACCCTGCGCAGCTGAGCGCGATGGGCGGCCACGACGCGCCTGCGGGCGCCATGTCGCACCCGGGCGCCGCGCCCGGCGAGGCGGCGTCCCCCACCGTGGTCGGCGAGGGCTGGACCTCCGTGCTCGTCCTGCGCGACGCGGCCGGAGCGCTCGACCCCTCGTTCGGCAGCCGCGACGGCAGCGCGAAGGGCGACGACGAGGACGAGGCGGCGTCCGAGCTGGCCGCGAGCCTGCTCGGCGGCTTCCAGGCGGTCGAGGGCGAGTACGGCTCCGGGCGGGCGTTCAGCACCGCGCTGCTGAGCGCGCTGGCCCTCGACGACGGTCGCGTGCTCGTCGGCGCGGTCCCGGTCGAGGTGCTCGAGCGGGCCGCGCTCGACCCGACCGCCGCTCCGTGAGCACGAGCCTCGCGGCGGCGCCGGGCACCGCCCGGGCCGCCGCGGGCACGGCTCTCGCGGTCGAGACGGCCGGCCTGACCAAGCGGTTCCGCGGCGGCCAGGTCGCCGTCGCTGACCTCGACCTCGCCGTCCCGGCGGGCGCCGTCTACGGCTTCCTCGGCCCCAACGGGTCGGGCAAGACCACGACCATCCGGATGCTGCTCGGGCTGGTGACCCCCACCGCCGGCACGGTGCACCTGCTGGGGCGGCCCGTGCCGGCCGAGCGGGCCGCGGTGCTGCCGCGGGTGGGCGCGCTGGTGGAGGGCCCGGCCTTCCACCCCTACCTCACGGGCGCGGAGAACCTGCGGCGCGCGGACGCCGCCGACCGCACCGTCGACGCGCGCACCTCCCGCGCCCGGATCGCCGCGGCCCTGGACCGCGTGGGGCTCGGCGCGGCGGCCGACAAGCGCTACCGCGTCTACTCCCTCGGCATGCGCCAGCGCCTCGGCCTGGCCATGGCGCTGCTGCGCCCGCGCGACCTGCTCGTGCTCGACGAGCCGACCAACGGGCTCGACCCGCAGGGCACCCGCGAGGTGCGGACGCTGGTCCGCGAGGTGGCGGCGGAGGGCACCACGGTCGTGGTCTCCACGCACCTGCTCGCCGAGGTCGAGCAGCTCGCCAGCCACGTGGGCGTCATGAGCGCCGGCCGCATGGTCGCCCAGGGCACGCTCGCGGAGGTCACCGCGGCCACGACCACCCGCGTGGAGGTCGAGTGCCGGGCCCCGCACGCCGCGGCCACCGTCCTCACCGGCGCCGGCCTGGCCGCGGTGGCCGTGACGCCCGGCGGCGCCAGCGCCGACCTCGGCGCCGCCGACCCCGAGCAGGTGCTCGCCGCCCTGGTGGCCGCCGGCGTCGGCGTCCGCCAGTTCGTCCTGCACCGCTCGACGCTGGAGGAGCTGTTCGTCGCGCTCACCGGGGAGGGCTTCGATGTCCGCGCGTGAGCTCGTCCGCGAGGCGCCCGCCGCGCCGCGGGGGCCGCTGGCCGTGCGCGACGCGCGGCTCCTCGGCTCGGAGCTGCGCCTGGTGCTGACCCGGCGCCGCAACCTCGTCATGCTCGCCGTGCTGGCGCTGGCCACCGTGGCGATCGGCGTGGCGATCGACCTGTCGAACCCCTCGCCCGGCGAGCTGGAGCCGGGGGAGGGCCCGCCGTTCCTCGCGAGCATCACCGAGAACGGCCTGTTCCTCGCCTTCACCGCGCTCGTCGCCTCGCTGCCGGTCTTCCTGCCCCTGGCCGTCTCCGTCGTCTCGGGGGAGGCGATCGCGGGCGAGGCGAGCACCGGCACGCTGCGCTACCTGCTCGTGACGCCGGTGGACCGCACCCGGCTGCTCGCCGTCAAGGTGGTCGCGACGGCCTTCTACGGCTTCGTGGCCGCGATGGTCGTCGTCGTCACCGGGGTCGTCGTCGGGGCGCTGCTCTTCCCCGTCGGCGACATCACGCTGCTCAGCGGCACGACCGTCAGCTACGGCCAGGGGCTGCTGCGCCTGCTCCTCGTGGCGCTCTACGTGACGGCGATGCTCGCCACGGTGGCGGCGCTGGGCCTGCTGGTCTCCACGCTCACCGAGGTGCCGGTCGCGGCGATGTCGGCCACGGCGATCGCCGTCGTGCTGGTGCAGATCCTCCAGGCCGTCCCGCAACTGGCGGCGATCCACCCCTGGCTGTTCACCAGCGCGTGGCTGTCCTTCGGCGACCTGCTGCGCGACCCCATGGCCTTCGACGCCGTCGTGCGCGGCCTCGCGCTGCAGGCGGGGTGGGTCGCCGTCCTGCTCGCCCTGGCGTGGGCGCGGCTGACGAGCAAGGACGTCACGAGCTGAGCCGTTCCGGCTCCAGCAGGGACGCCAGGACGCCGAGAGCCTCCGCGAAGCGCTCGGGTGGGGCGCCGGTGTAGTTCAGCCGCAGGTGCGGGGCCGGCGGCTCGGCGGGGAACCAGTCGTCGCCGGGCGCGACGAGCACGCCCGCCTCGCGGCTGCGGCGGACGAGGGCGGCGACGTCGGTGCGGTCGGGCAGGCGCAGCCAGAGGTTCAGGCCGCCGCGGGGCAGGTGCGGCAGCGACTCGGGGCCGAGGGCGGCGACCACCGCGCGGGCGAGCTCGTCGCGCCGCGCTCGCAGCGCCCCGCGCAGCCACCGCAGGTGCGTGCGCCAGCCCGGGTCGCTGAGGACGTCGAGGGCCGCCACCTGGAGCAGCCCGGAGACGTACAGGTCGTCCACCGTGCGGTCGGCCTGGAGGCGGACCAGGGCCGGGCCCCGGGCGAGGGCCGCCCCGACGCGCACCGACGGCGCGACGCTCTTGGTCAGGGAGCGCACGTGGACCACGTGCCCGTCGGGGTCCTCGCCGAAGAGTGGGATGACCTCGGCGTCGATGCCGAAGTCGTGCGCCCAGTCGTCCTCGACGAGGAAGGCGCCGCGGGCCCGCACCACGTCGAGCAGGGCCGTGCGCTCGGCCGCGGTCCACAGCGCGCCGGTCGGGTTGGCGAAGTGCGGCTGGGCGTAGAAGAGGCGGGCCCCGCTCGCGGCGAGGACGTCGTCGAGGTCCTGCGCCCGCGGCGCGCTCGCGGCGCGCGGGACCGGGACGATCCGCAGCCCGGCCTGGCGGGCCGCGGCCATCGCGCCCCAGTAGGTGGGGGACTCCATGACGATCGCGTCGCCGGGCGCGGCCAGGGCGCGGAAGGTCGAGGACAGGGCGCTCTGCCCGCCGGGCATGACGACGACGTCGTCCGGGTGGGCGGGAGCGGGGCTGCTCGGCGGCGCGGTGTCGGCGGCGAACCACGCGCGCAGGTCCGCCACCCCCGCGACGGGGGCGCGGTCGAGCCCCAGGGGGCTGCGCGCCGCGCGCGCCAGCGCCGCCCGCACGAGCCGTCCGGGCAGCAGCTCGGCCACCGGGTAGCCCGAGTGCAGGGCCACGGCGCCCGGAGGGGTGGCCGCCATCGCGGTCCCCACCGCGGCGGCGTCGGTGCGGGCGGGGCCGAGCGCGGTCGTCTGCCAGGCGTGGTCGGCCCGACGGCGCTCGTACCGGGGGGCGACGAAGGTGCCGGTGCCCGGGCGCGTCTCGACGAGGCCCTCGTCGACGAGCCGCTGCACGGCCCGCTGCACGGTGAGGGGGCTCGCGGCGTGCTCGGCCACGAGCACCCGGGTGGAGGGCAGCCGGGCGCCGGCGGGCAGCTCGGCGACGAGCGCGCGCAGGCGCCCCTCGACGCCGCGGACGCCGACCGCCCGGTCGCTGCTATCGTCGGTCATGACGAGCAACGATAGCGCTATCGTGACAGCGCCCCTCCCGTCATCGACGGTCGCGCCCTCCCGCGGTGTGGCGCTGGGGGCCGTGGGGGTCCTCGCGTTCTCCTTCACGCTCCCGCTGACGCGCGTCGCCGTCGCCGAGCTGGACCCGCTCGTCGTCGCCGCCGGCCGGGCCGTCGTGGCGGCGCTGCTCGCAGCGCTCGTGCTGGCCGCCACCCGCAGCGCTCCTCCGCGCGGGGTGCAGTGGGGACGCCTGGCCGTCGTGGCCCTCGGCGTCGTGGCCGGGTTCCCGCTGCTGACGTCGTTCGCCCTGCAGACGGCGCCCTCCGCGCACGGCGCCGTGGTGATCGGCCTCCTCCCGGCCGCGACGGCGGTCGCGGCCGTGGTCCGCACCGGCGAGCGTCCCGGACGCCGCTTCTGGGTCGCCGCGGCCGCCGGCGCGCTCGCCGTGCTCGTCTTCACCGCCGCGGGCGCGGGCGGCCTCGGCGGGGTGCACCCCAGCGACCTGCTCCTCGTCGGCGCCGTGGTGCTGGCCGCGGTCGGCTACGCCGAGGGCGGGCTGCTCGCCCGCGAGCTGGGCGCCTGGCAGACCATCTGCTGGGCCCTGCTCGTGGCGCTGCCGGTGATGGCGCCCCTGACGGCGATCGGCGCCGGCGGGGCGTGGCCGTCGGCGAGCCCGGCCACCTGGGCGGCGTTCGCCTACCTGGCCGCGGTGAGCATGTTCCTCGGCTTCTTCGCCTGGTACCGCGGGCTGGCCATCGGCCCGATGACGCGGGTCAGCCAGGTCCAGCTCGTCCAGCCGGTGCTCACCCTGCTCTGGTCCGCGGCGCTGCTGGGCGAGGCGCTGGGCGCCCCGGTCCTGCTCGGCGCGGTCGCCGTCATCGCCTGCGCGGCGACCGCGGTGCGCTCGCGGCCGGACGCTCGCGAGGGGACGCTGGCCCGAGGCTTGACAGTGCCGTCTTCTCGCTGAATCCTGTAGGAAATAGGAGCACGACGGCGTGCGAGGTGGTCTGGTCCCGTGCCGTGCTCCGCAGCGCGACACCAGAGGAGGACCATGAGCACCCAGCAGCCCCTGCGCATCGTCGTCGGCAGCGACGACGCCGGCAGCGAGTACAAGGCGGCCCTGGCCGCTGACCTGCAGCGCGACCCGCGGGTGGCGTCCGTGGTCGACGCCGGCGAGGGCGCCGACCACGGGGAGGCCTACCCGCACGTCGCCGTGCGCGCGGCGCGCCTCGTCGCCAGTGGCGAGGCCGACCGCGCGCTGCTGGTGTGCGGCACGGGGCTGGGTGTCGCCATCTCGGCCAACAAGGTGCCCGGTGTGCGAGCCGTCACGGCGCACGACAGCTTCTCGGTCGAGCGCTCCGTCCTCAGCAACGACGCCCAGGTCCTCTGCCTCGGGCAGCGCGTCATCGGCCTGGAGCTGGCCCGCCTGCTCGTGCGCCAGTGGCTCGACCACCGCTTCGACCCGACGTCCGCCTCCGCCGCCAAGGTCGAGGCCATCAGCTCCTACGAAGGGACGCCCGCATGAGCACCACCACCCGCCCGCGCATCGCCCTCACCCTCGGCGACCCCGCCGGCATCGGGCCCGAGCTCGCCGCCCGTCTGCTCGCGGAGCCGGCCAACCTCGAGCGCGCCGAGATCTACGTGCTCGCCGACCGCTCGGAGCTCGACGCCGCGGCGGCGGCAGCGGGGGTCCCCGTCCCGCCGCTGTCCGACGAGCCCCGTCCCGGCGCCGCGACGCTGCTCGACGACGGCTCGGCGCCGACGACGCCCATCCCGCCCCAGCAGGTCTCCAAGGAGGCCGGGGAGCGGGCGATGCACCAGCTGCGCCGTGCCGTCGCCCTGGCCAACGAGGGGCGCGTGGGCGCCATCGTCTTCACGCCGCTGAACAAGACCAGCCTGCACCTGGCCGGGATGCACAAGGAGGACGAGCTCCGCTGGTTCGCCGACGAGCTCGGGCACACCGGGACCACGTCCGAGATCAACATCATCGACGGCCTGTGGACCGCGCGCGTCACCAGCCACGTCGCCGTCAAGGACGTCGCAGCGAGGGTGACCGCGGAGGCCACCACGGCCGCCATCCAGCTCCTGCACGACCTCCTGCACGACTCCGGCATCGCCGCCCCGCGGATCGGCGTGTGCGCCCTGAACCCGCACAACGGGGAGAACGGCCTGTTCGGCCGGGAGGAGATCGACGAGATCGCCCCCGGCGTGGCCGAGGCGGTCTCCCGGGGCGTCGACGCCAAGGGGCCGTTCCCCTCCGACACGATCTTCCTGGCCCGCGACCGCTACGACGGGATCGTGACGATGTACCACGACCAGGGGCAGATCGCGATCAAGCTGCTGGGCTTCGACGGCGGCGTCACGGTCCAGGGGGGGCTGCCCGTCGTCATCGCCACCCCGGCCCACGGCACCGCCTTCGACATCGTCGGCCAGGGCATCGCCAGCGCCCGGTCGAGCCAGAACGCCCTCGACATCGCCATCGCCATCGCGGCCCGCCGCGCGGCGCAGCCGACCGGCGCCTGACCCCCTCGCGCGCGGCCGCCGCCCCGGTGGCCGCGCGCGGCTCGCCGGGCCTTGTCACTGGCCCCCTTCTGCCCTACGGTGTTCGTAGATCCCATAGGATCTAGGAACCACTCACTGAGCGCTGACGCTCCGCACGACCTGCGCACCGCCGCGCAGCCGCCCGTCCGGGCTGCTGACCCGACGTCTCACCGAGGAGACCCGCCGTGATCAGAACCTTCCGCGCTCCCGTCCTGCTGGCGACCACCGCGCTGGTGCTCGTCCCCCTGACCGGGTGCGCCGCCGACCAGGCGTCCGGCGCCGAGTCCGGGGGGGCGTTCACCCCCTCCGGCGACGCGACCATGATCGTGCCCTTCTCCGCCGGTGGCGGCAGCGATGCGTCGGGCCGGGCGATCGCCGCGGGCCTGGAGGCGGCCACGGACGTCAACGTCGTCGTGGAGAACCGCGAGGGCGGCTCCGGAGCCGTCGGGTACTCCTTCCTCCTCAGCCGCGAGGGAGATCCGGAGGTGCTCCTGGCCGCCGAGACGGCGCTGTCATCGATCCCCCTCACCCAGGACGTCGACTTCAGCCTCGAGTCGTTCACCCCCATCGCCAAGGTCGGCGAGGACGCCACGCTGATCGTCGTCCCGCCGGACTCCCCCTTCCAGACCTGCTCCGACGTCACCGAGGCCGCCGCGGCCGGCAGCGTCGTGGCCGCGGTCTCCGGCGCCGTGGCGCTCGACGAGGTGGTCTTCCGCCTCATCGAGGCCGACGCGGGCGTCACCTTCGACCGCGTCCCCTTCGAGTCCGGCGGCGAGGTGCTGACCGCCCTCCTGGGTGGCGAGGTGCAGGTGGCCTCCCTCAACCCCGGTGAGGTCGTCGGCCAGCTGGAGTCCGGTGACGTCCGCGCCCTGTGCGCGGTGGCCGAGGAGCGCTACTCCGACTACGAGGAGCTGGCCGACATCCCGACCGCCAAGGAGCAGGGCATCGACGTCGCCTTCTCCCAGTGGCGCGGCTTCATCGCCCCCGGCGGCATCTCGGACGAGGCGCGGCAGTACTGGATCGACGCCGCCGAGGCGTACACGAAGACCCCCGAGTACCAGCAGTACATCGCCGACAACTACATGCAGCCCATCACCGCCTTCGGCGACGAGCTCGACAGCTACCTGGCGGAGTACGACTCCCAGCTGGCCAAGGCGATCGGCTGATGAGCACCGAGGGGCTGGGCGCTGACGGCACGACGGGGAACCCCGTGCCGTCGCCCCCGACCGTGGGCGGCACCGTGATCCACGCGGTGCTCGTGGTCGTGGGCGTGGTCGCCGCCTCCGTCGCCTACGGCTACGGAGTCACGGTGCCCGAGCGGCACGACGAGGTGGGCGCGGGCTTCCTGCCCGTGCTGGCCGGCGTCCTGCTGGCGGTCTTCGCCGGCGCGGAGGTCGTCAAGGACGTCCGCGCCGCTCGGGCCCACCGGCTGGCGCACGCCTCCGCGTCGGGGGCGTCCGGCGTGCGGGCGAGCCTGCCGGTCGGGGCCGACCTGCTCGTGCAGGCGCCGGTGCAGGCGCTGCTGCACGAGCAGGAGGAGGTCGACATCTTCGGCCGCACCAGCGCCCAGCGCCGGAAGGTGCTGCTCGCCGTCAGCGGCCTGCTCCTCGCCGCCGTCCTGCTGGTCCCGGTCGTCGGCTTCCTCATCGCCTTCGGATTGATGCTCTTCGTCATCAGCTGGCGGGTGGAGCGGCGCCGCCTGCTGCCCGCCGTGATCACCACGGTCGTCGTGGTGGCGGTGACCCGCTTCATCTTCGTGAACTTCCTCAACGTGCCGCTGCCCTCCGGGCTGCTCCACATCCTGTAAGGAGGACGGACGTGCTCGACAACCTCGCCCTCGGCTTCGACGCCGCTCTGTCGCTGCAGAACCTCGGCTGGTGCTTCATCGGCGTCCTCCTCGGCACCGTCATCGGGCTGATGCCCGGCCTGGGCTCGACGACGGGTGTGGCGATCCTGCTGCCGCTGACCCTCGCGCTCGACCCGCTGAGCGCCCTGATCATGCTCGCGGGGATCTACTACGGCGCCCAGTACGGCGGCACCATCACGTCGGTGCTGATCTCCACCCCGGGAGAGCCGGCCAGCGTGGTGACCACCCTCGACGGCTACCAGATGGCGCGCAACGGCCGGGCCGGTGCGGCCCTGTCGATCGCCGCCATCGGCTCCTTCGTCGCGGCGGTCCTGTCGCTCGTGCTGCTCATGGCGCTGGCGCCGCCGTTCGCCTCGCTGGCCCTGAACTTCGGGCCGCCGGAGAACCTGGCACTGATGATCCTCGGCCTGGCCACGATCGTGAGCTTCTCCGGCGGCTCCCTGGTGCGCGGCCTCGCCATGGCCAGCCTCGGCCTCCTGCTGAGCACGGTCGGCATCGCCGTCGGCTCGTCCTCGGCGCGGTTCACCTTCGGCTCGGTCGACCTGCTCAGCGGCATCCCGTTCGTCGAGGTCATGATCGGGCTGTTCGCGGTCGGCGAGGTGCTCTACCAGATCCGGGTCGGCGCCGAGGCCCCCATCCGGACGAAGTTCCGGGACCTCCTCATCACGCGCACGGAGCTGCGTCGCAGCATCGCGCCGATCCTGCGCGGGAGCGGCCTCGGGTTCGCCTTGGGCGTGCTGCCCGGGTCGGGCTCGACGCTGGCGTCCTTCATCGCCTACGGCGTGGAGAAGCGGGTCAGCCCCCGCCGCGACGAGTTCGGCAAGGGCGCCATCGAGGGCGTCGCGTCACCGGAGAGCGCCAACAACGCCGCCGCGAACGCCAACTTCATCCCCACCCTCGCCCTGGGCATCCCCGGCGGTGCGACGACCGCGGTGCTGCTCGGCGCCTTCACCATCTACGGCCTCCAGCCGGGACCGCTGCTCTTCGACGAGCAGCCGCGCCTGGTGTGGGGCCTGCTGGTCTCGTTCTTCATCGGCAACGTGATGCTGCTGGTGCTCAACCTGCCGCTGGCGCCGGTGTTCGCCCAGATGCTGCGCATCCCCTACGGGTACCTCTACCCGATCATCCTGCTGACCAGCTGCGTGGGCGCCTTCTCCGTGAGCAACAACCTCTTCAGCGTCTGGGTGGTCCTGGCCGCCGGTGCCGCCGGCTACGTCATGAAGCTCTACGACCTGCCGCTGGCGCCGCTGGTGCTGGGCCTGGTCCTCGGCCCGCTGTTCGAGAAGGCCCTGATCCAGACCTCCGCGCTGGGCCTGGGCGACCTGACGATCATCTTCGACCGCCCGATCGCCGTCGTCGTGCTGCTGCTGGCGGTCCTCCTGGCGGTGGGCCCGCAGCTGTTCTCGGCCCTGCGGCGTCGTCGCGGACGCCAGAGCCAGACCCCTCGCGGGGACGAGCCCACGCGGCCGTCCACCCCGGCGGGTGTCGCATGAGCGGGGAGCCGGCCACCGGCGCAGCGCGGTTCGACGACCCCGCGGCCATCCCGTCGCCCGGAGGCCCTGTGGTCGCGTCGCCCACTGTGATCAAGGAGGGTGCGGTCATGCCCTCAGCGCCGGTGCAGCGTCGCGCTCTGCGCGACGAGGTCTACACGTCCGTCCTCGACCTGCTCCTGGGCGGGGCGCTGCGGCCGGGGCAGTCCATCGGCATCGACGCGCTGGCGCGCGACCTCGGCGTCTCGCCGACGCCCGTGCGCGAGGCCATGGTGCAGCTCGAGCACACCGGCCTGGTGACCCGGGCCGCCCTCAAGGGCTACCGCGTCGCGCCCCCGCTGTCACCGGCGGCCATGGACGAGCTGATGGTGGCCCGCACCGTCGTCGAGGTGGCGGCCGCGGAGGGCGCGGCCCGGGACGTCGAGTCCCTGCTGCCCTCGCTGCGGGAGGCGCACGCCGCGCACACCGCAGCGGTGCGGGCGCTGGAGGACGCCGGCGGGGCGGATGCGCCGCTCCCGCTCCTGCGGGCGTACTTCGACGCCGACTGGGGCTTCCACCTCACGGTCATCCGTCACTCGGGCAACCGCTACTTCCTGCAGATGGCCGAGCAGCTGGGAGCGCACGTGCACCGGCTGCGGCAGACCGTGGGCCACGGCCTCTACGACGCGCAGGTCGCCCACGCCGAGCACACCCGGGTCCTCGAGGCCTTCGCCTCCGCCGACCCCACCAGCGGAGCGGCGCAGATGCGCCGCCACCTGGACGCCGTGCACGCCCGCGCCGTCGCTGACAGCTGAGCGTCCCCGGCCGACCCCCCCACGACACCCCGGAGCACCCATGACCACCGTGATCCCCGGCTCCGCCGCGTCCGCGCGGCCGGCGCCCAGCGCGCAGGACTGGCCGATCGGCGCCGCCCTGCTGCAGTTCCCGGGCCTCCAGCCCGACGGCACGCGCACCTCCGACGCACCCGTCGAGGTGTGGCGCCGGGTGCTGCGCGAGGTCCGCGCCGCCGGGTTCGACCACGTCGACCTCACCGACTCGTGGGTCTCCCCGGGATCGCTGGGCCCCGACCGGCTCGCCGAGCTGGGCGCGCTGCTCGCCGAGGAGCGCCTCGGCGTGAGCGCGGTGTCGCTGACCCGCCGCAGCGTGATCGACGCGGACCCTGCCACGGCCGAGGACAACCTCGAGCACACGCTGCGCTCCGTCGACGCCGCTGCGGACCTGGGCGTCGGCGTCCTGTGCGTCGGCCTGCACCAGCCGCTCACGCCGGCGCAGCAGGCGGCCCACTGGTTCTGGCTGGCCCCGGGATCCGCCGACCCGCTGCACGACGACCGGGTGCGGGCCCTGCTCGTCGAGCGCCTCCAGCTGGTGGGCCGGCGCGCCGCCGAGCGCGGGGTGGAGATCTCCCTCGAGATGTACGAGGACACCTTCCTCGGCACGGCGGCCTCGGCGGTCGAGCTGGTCCGCGACATCGGCCTGCCGAACGTCGGGCTCAACCCCGACATCGGCAACCTCGTGCGGCTGCACCGTCCCGTGGAGCACTGGGCCGACATCCTGGCCGCGACCCTCCCGCACACCAACTACTGGCACGTGAAGAGCTACTTCCGCGACGAGGACCCGGCCACCGGCACGTACGCCACCTCGCCGGCACCGATGGAGATCGGTGTCATCGACTACCGGCGCGCCATCGAGATGGCCCTGGACGCCGGCTTCTCCGGCCCGATCTGCGTCGAGCACTACGGCGGCGACGGCCTGTCGGTCGCGGCGCTCAACCGGGACTACCTCCGGCGCATCCTCGCGGTGAAGCTGGAGGCCCGCGCATGACGCACCTCGTCAACGACCCCGCGGCGTTCGCCGACGAGGCCCTCGCGGGGTTCGCGGCAGCCCACCCCGACCACGTGCGCCTCGTCCCCGGCGGCGTGGTGCGGGCCCAGCCGCTCCCTCCCGGCCGCGTCGCCCTCGTCCTCGGCGGCGGCAGCGGCCACCACCCGGCCTTCGCCGGGTGGGTCGGCGCCGGGCTGGCGGCGGGCGCTGCCTGCGGAGGGACCTTCGCCTCCCCCTCGGCCTCGCAGGTGCGCTCGGTCGCCCTGGCCGCCTCGGCCGGCGGCGGGATCCTCCTCGGGTACGGCAACTACGCCGGTGACGTCCTGCACTTCGGGCTCGCGGCGGAGCGGCTGCGCGCCGAGGGCCACGACGTGCGCGAGCTCGCCGTCACCGACGACATCGCCTCCGCCGGGCCCGACGAGGCGGGGCGGCGCCGCGGCATCGCCGGCGACCTCGTGGTGCTGAAGATCGCTGGTGCGGCCGCGGAGGCGGGCCTGGACCTCGACGGCGTGGAGAGGGTCGGCCGGGCCGCCCGCGCGGTCACCCGCACCCTCGGGGTCGCCCTGTCCGGGTGCACCCTGCCGGGCGCCGACCGCCCGCTCTTCTCCCTGCCCGCGGGCAAGGTCGGCGTCGGCATGGGCATCCACGGGGAGCCGGGCATCGGCGAGACCGACCTCGCCACGGCCGACGAGGTCGCCGACCTGCTCCTGGCGGGCGTGCTCGCCGAGGAGCCGGAGCGGGGGAGCGGCGGCACCGGCTACCGGGGACGGGTCGCCGTCCTCGTCAACGGCCTCGGCTCGACCACGGCCGAAGAGCTGTTCGTGCTGCACCGGCGGATCGCCGACGGCCTGGCGCGACGCGGTCTGGTGGCCGTGCGCCCCGAGGTCGGGCAGCACGTCTCCAGCCTGGACATGGCCGGCGCGTCCCTGACCCTGGCGTTCCTCGACGACGAGCTCGAGGGCTACTGGCTCGCCGCCTGCGACGCCCCGGAGCTGCGTCGCTCCACCGGCACGGCGCCCATGGGGCCGGCCGCCGTCGCCGCGGTCGTCAGCGCCGTCGACGACGAGCCGCTGCCGCCCTGCTCCCCGGAGTCCGCAGGGGCCGCCGTGCACGCGGCGGCGGCTCTCGACGTCGTCCGCGACACCGTGCTGGAGCACGCCGACCACCTCGGGGACGTCGACGCCGTGGCCGGCGACGGCGACCACGGGATCGGCATGTCGCGCGGCGCCACCGCCGCGGCCGCCAGCGCTGCGGCCTCCGCGACCGCCGGCGCCGGCGCCGGCTCGCTCCTGGTCCGCGCCGGGGACGCCTGGTCGGAGCGCGGTGGCGGCACCTCCGGGGCCCTGTGGGGCGTGGCGCTCACGGCCCTCGGCGGGGCGCTCGGCGACGAGGGCGCGCCCTCCGGCGCCGACGTCGTGCGCGGCGTGCGCGCGGCGCTCGACGCCATCGTGCGCCTGGGCGGCGCCCGACCGGGGGACAAGACCATGGTCGACGCGATCGACCCGTTCGTGCGCGCGCTCGAGGACGCCCACGGGCGGGGGCTGCCGCTGGCCCCGGCCTGGGCGCAAGCCGCTGAGGTGGCGACCGCTGCGGCGGAGGCGACCGGCACGATCACCGCGAGGCGCGGGCGCGCCCGCACGCACGGCGACCGCAGCCTAGGCACGCCCGACGCGGGTGCCCTGTCCTTCGCGCTCATCGTCACCGCGCTCGGGCGGACGCTGGCCGGGCGCGCGAGCGCGCCGGTGGGCCGGTGAGCGCTCCCGGCGCCGCGGCGCCGGCCACCCGCACCCGCTGGGTCGGCACGAGCTGGAAGATGACCAAGACCCGCTCCGAGGGCGTCGCCTGGGCGCGGGCCCTCGTCGAGGCATCCCGCACGCGCACCTGGGACGGCGTCCAGCCGTTCGTGGTGCCGCCCGCGACGGCGATCGCCGATGTGAGCGCCGAGCTGGCCGCCGGTCCGGGCACGCGGCACGTGCTCGTCGGGGCGCAGGACGCGCACTGGGAGGACGCAGGGGCCTGGACCGGGGAGCTGTCGGTGCCGCAGGTGGCCGACGCCGGGGCGGGGCTCGTGGAGATCGGCCACTCGGAGCGGCGCGAGCACTTCGCCGAGACGGACGAGCGCGTGGGCCTCAAGGTCCGCGCCGCCCTGCGCCACGGACTGGTGCCGCTGGTGTGCGTCGGTGAGACCGCCGACCTGCGCGGCGCCGGGCGCTCCGAGCAGCACGTGCTCGGCCAGGTCCGCGCCGCTCTCGAGGGCGTGGACGACGCCTCCCGCGTGGTCATCGCCTACGAGCCGGTGTGGGCGATCGGCGAGCACGGCCGCGAGGCGCGGCCCGAGGAGATCGCCGGTGTCGTCGCCGCGGTCGCGGACGAGGTCGGGCGCCGCGTCGCCGCCGTGCTGTACGGCGGGTCGGTGACCGTGGCCGGGGCGCCCGAGCTGCTGGCGGTGCCCGGCGTCGACGGGCTCTTCGTCGGTCGCACCGCCTGGGACGTGCGCGGCTTCATCGCCCTGCTCGACCTGGCCGGGGCGTGAGCGCGACCCCGCTCGGCCAGCACCTCGGTCTCGTGGGGCTCGACCACGTCGGCATCGCCGTCCACGACGCCGACGCGGCGCTGGAGTACTACCGGGACGTCCTCGGCCTCCCGGTGGTGGCCGACGAGGTCGCCGACGAGCCGGGGTCGCGCCTGGTCTACCTCGACGCCGGTGCGGCGGCCGTGCAGCTGGTGCAGCCCGTCCGCCCGAACGCGGTCTCCGCCTTCCTCGAGCAGCACGGTGAGGGGCTCCACCACGTGTGCTTCGAGGTGGGCGACGTCGACGCCGCGCTGTCCGCGCTCGAGCAGCCGGGGCCGGTCTTCGCCGGTGGCCGCGGACGGCGGGCGTGCTTCCTCACCGGCGCGCCCGCCGGCGTCGCCGTCGAGCTGGTCGACCGCAGGCCGCCGGCGCCCGGACGCGCCCGGGGCTGACCGGCGTGGAGGGAGTGCTCGAGGGCTTCGCCGTCATCGCCGTCGCGGTGGCCGCCGGTGCCCTGCTGGCCCACCTCGGGGTCGTCGACGAGGCCGGACAGCGCGTGCTGTCACGGGTGGTGTTCTTCGTGGCGAACCCCGCGCTGCTGGTCGTGGTCCTGGCCGACGCCGACACCTCGGCGCTGCTGACCGGCGCCACGACGGCGATCGTGGCCAGCGCCGCGGTGACCGGCGGGATCTACCTGCTCTTCGCCCGCCTGGTGCTCCGCCACGGCGCGGCCCGGGGGACCGTGGGGCTGCTCGCGACGGTGTACATGAACGCGGGCAACCTCGGGCTGCCGATCGCCGTCTACGCCCTGGGCTCGGCCGCGGCGATCACCCCCGTCCTGCTGCTGCAGATGGTCGTGCTGCAGCCGCTGGCCCTCGCGGTGCTCGACGCCTCGTCGGAGGCCCGCACCCCGTCCCTGCGGCGGGCCCTGGTCACCCCGCTGCGCAACCCGGTGACCCTCGGGGCGCTGCTCGGCGTGCTCCTGGGGGTCAGCGGTCTCCAGCTCCCGGACCTCGTCAGAGCCCCGGTGGACCTGCTGGCGGGCATGGCGGTGCCCGCGATGCTGCTCGCGTTCGGCGTCTCGCTGAGGCTCGGCCCGGCGCCGGGGCGAGGAGCGTCCACCGGGGAGCTGCTGCTGATCACCGTCCTCAAGGCGGTCGTGCAGCCCCTCGTGGCCCTGGTCGTCGCCCGCTGCGTGCTCCACCTGGCCGACGCGGAGGTGCTCACCGCGACGATCATCGCGGCCCTCCCCTCGGCGCAGAACGTCTTCGTCATCGCCTCCCGGTACCCGGACGACCGCGCGCTGATCACGGCCCGCGACGCGATCACCACGACGACCGCGGTGGCGGGGCCCGTCGTGCTGGGTGCTGCTGCCCTGCTCGCGTGACCCCGTCCGAGGTCGTGCCTACCGTGGAGGTGTGCCGCGCGCGATCCTCCACCTCGACCTGGACGCGTTCTTCGCGGCCGTCGAGCAGCGCGACAAGCCCTCGCTGCGGGGCAAGCCGGTCGTCGTCGGCGGCACCGGACGGCGCGGGGTGGTGGCCACCGCCTCCTACGAGGCCCGCGCGTTCGGGGTCGGGTCGGCGATGGCGACGGCCGAGGCGCGGCGCCGGTGCCCCAACGCGGCCTACCTCTCCCCCCGCGGGGCGGCGTACCGCGCGGCGTCCGCCACGGTGATGGCGCTGCTGCACGACCTGTCCCCGGCGGTCGAGCCGCTCTCGCTCGACGAGGCCTACGTCGACCTCACCGAGGCCCACCCCGACCTCGACGACGCGGCCGCCACCGCGCTCGCCGAGCGGTTCCGCGCCGCCGTGCGCGAGGCCACGGGGCTGACCGCCTCCGTCGGCCTGGGCACGAGCAAGCTCGTCGCGAAGATCGGCTCGGACCTCAACAAGCCCGACGGCCTCACGGTCGTGCCCGCGGGGCAGGAGGCCGCGGTGCTGGCCCCGCTGCCGGTGCGGCGCCTGCCCGGCGTCGGGTCCGTCACCGGTCAGCGCCTGGCCGGCCTGGGCGTGACGACGATCGGCGACCTCGCGGTCCTCGACGTCCGCGAGCTCGTGAGCGTGCTGGGGCGCGCGCACGGCAGCGCCCTGCACGCCTTCGCCCGCGGGGAGGACCGGCGTCCGGTGGTCTCCGAGCGCGAGGCGAAGTCGGTCTCGGCCGAGGAGACGTTCGCCACCGACCTCACCGACCGCCGGCTGCTCGCCGACCAGGCGCGCCGCCAGGCCGAGCGGGTGGCGGGCCGCCTCGCCGCGAGCGGCCTCTCCGGGCGCACGGTGACGATCAAGGTGCGCCGCTACGACTTCTCCACCCTCGGCCGCTCCACCACGCTGCCCTCGCCCAGCGACAGCGCGCGCGAGATCAGCGCGGCGGCGCTGGGCCTGCTCGCGCAGGTGGACGTCGCCGACGGGGTGCGGCTGCTCGGCGTCGGCGTCACCGGGCTGACCGAGCACGTCCAGCAGGACCTCCTCGCCGAGCTGGAGCCGGTCGAGGAGACCGCCGCGCCGGACGACGACGACGTGGACGAGCCCACCGCTGCCGCGGTCGCCGCGCCGTCGGGGGAGCGGACCTGGTCGCCGGGGCAGGACGTCCACCACGCCGAGCGCGGCGCGGGGTGGGTGCAGGGCAGCGGCGTGGGCCGGGTGACCGTGCGCTTCGAGGGGCCCGGCACCGGCGTCGGCCCGGTGCGCACCTTCCGGGTGGACGACGAGGACCTCACCCCCGCCGACCCGCCGGTGTGGCCGCCCGAGCAGGGGCCGTCCGGGGGCGGATGAGCCCCGCCGCCCCCGCATGATCGCCGCGTCTGGCATGATGGAGGTGCGCGGCAGCGCTCCGCCACCGGCGGGGCCGCCGACACCACTGCACCGCCTCCCGCGCCGCGCCGGCCTGAAGAGCCCGCCGGGAGTCGCAGCCCACCGCACGCGCGGTGCTGGCGACGAGCACCTGAGAGACCCCCCCTTGTCTGAGCACACCCCTGCCCGCACGTCCTCCGGCTCCGCGCCG
>NZ_JBZYWI010000055.1:0-19484 GCF_058932755.1 Quadrisphaera sp. DVD1 | reverse complement strand
CCGGCGCGTGGTCACCCCGGCGCGCTCGCTGCCCGACGACGCCCGGGTGCTGGCCGTGCGCGGGCCGGCCGGCGCGCCGTCCGCGGTCGTCCTCGCGCTCACCCCCGAGGCCGAGGCGCCGGGGCGCTGCGGCCTGTGGCTGGCCCGGGGCGCGGGCCACGCGCGGCTGGGGGAGGTGCTCGAGCGCGACGCCGCCGCGCGCACGGTCACCCGCGAGGTGCTCGGCGTGGACGCCGGCGAGCTGCTGCCGGGCCGGGCGCGCTGGAACGGCGCGTTCTACACCGGCGACCCCACCTCCGCCCTCGGGCTGGCCCACGAGGAGGTGCTGGTGCGCTCCGACGTCGGCGACCTGCCGACGTGGGTGGTGCCGGCGCCCGCCGCCGCCGAGGGCGGGGCGCCGTCCTCGCAGGTGTGGGCGGTGCTCGTGCACGGGCGCGGGGCCACCCGCGCCGAGTGCCTGCGGGCCCTGCCGGTGCTGCACCGGCTGGGGCTCACCGCGGTCGTGCCCTCCTACCGCAACGACGCCGACGCCCCGCCGAGCGCGCGGGGCCGGTACGGGCTCGGCGGCACCGAGTGGCGCGACGTCGAGGCCGCCGTCCTGCACGCGCTGTCCTCGGGGGCGCGCGAGGTCGTGCTCGTCGGCTGGTCGATGGGCGCTGCGACCGTCCTGCAGCACCTGGCGCGCTCGTGGACGGCGGACCGGGTGCGCGCCGTGGTGCTCGACGGCCCGGTGCTCGACTGGCGCCACGTGCTGGACCACCAGGCCCGGATCAACCACCTGCCGGCGCCGATCGGGCGCTACGGCCTCGCGATGCTCGGCTCCCCGGTGGCGCGCGCCGTGGTCGGCCACGAGGCGCCGGTCGACCTCGCGCAGATGGACTGGGTGGCCCGCGCCGCGGAGCTGAGCGTGCCCCTGCTCGTCCTGCACAGCGACGACGACGCGTACGTGCCGGTGGAGCCCACCCGGTGGCTGGCGGCGGCGCGCCCGGACGTCGTGCGGCACGTGGAGTTCAGCGGCGCCGGGCACTGCCGGGAGTGGAACGTCGACCCCGACCGCTGGGAGCGGGAGGTCGCGCGGTTCCTCCTCGACCACCTGTGAGGCGCCGGCTGCACCAGCGCGCAGCGCCACCCGGACGGGCGCACGAGGACCCGCGCGGACGGGCCGAGCGTCCCTAGGATCGCGACCGCCCCAGCGCCCAGCGATCGGTAGGCCCCCGTGGACCAGCTCAGCCCCGTGCTCGTCGGCGCCGTCGTGGCCGCCGTCGTGCTGCTCGTCGCGGTGGTCGCCCTCGCCCGCCGCTACAAGATCGCGAGCCCGTCCGAGGCGTTCATCATCACCGGGCGCAAGGGGAAGGCGGTCACCAACCCCGAGACCGGCGAGGTGACCACCGACCTGTCCGGGCAGAAGGTCGTCATGGGCGGCGGCGTCTTCGTCACCCCGCTGGTGCAGCGCGTCCACTCCCTCTCGCTGGCCTCCCGGCGCATCTCGGTGAAGATCGGCGGGGCGGTCTCCAAGCAGGGCATCCGGCTGAACCTGGACGCCGTGGCGATCGTCAAGGTCGGCGGCACCGAGAACTCCGTCCGCGCCGCGGCGCAGCGCTTCCTGCACCAGCAGGACGAGATCGAGTCCTTCACCCAGGAGGTCCTCGCCGGCTCCCTGCGCTCGATCGTCGGCACCCTCACGGTCGACGAGATCATCCGCGACCGCGCCGCCTTCGCCGCGCAGGTCGCCGAGGAGTCGATCAGCTCGCTGAGCAACCAGGGCCTCGTGCTCGACACCTTCCAGATCCAGGACGTCACCGACGACAGCAACTACCTGCGCGACCTGGGCCGCCCCGAGGCCGCCATCGCCGCCCGCAACGCCGCCATCGCCGAGGCGAGCTCGCGGCAGGAGGCCAGCCAGGCCGAGGCCAAGGCGGACGAGCGGATCGCGGAGTCCCAGCGCGACCTGGACCTGCGCCGGTCGGCGTTCAAGGCCGACACCGACCGCGCCGCGGCCGAGGCGGCGGCCGCGGGCGCCCTGGCCACGGCGGAGCGCGACCAGGAGGTGCTCACCAGCCAGGAGGTCGTGGCGCAGCGCCAGGCGGCGCTGACCGAGCGCGAGCTGGACGCCCAGGTCCGCAAGCCCGCCGACGCCGCCCGCTACCAGAGCGAGCAGGAGGCCCAGGGCCGGCGGAACTCGGAGATCTTCGAGGCCGAGGCCAGCAAGGCCCGCTCCATCGCCGCGGCCGAGGCCGAGGCCGAGCGGGTGCGCCTGTCGGCCCTCGCCGACGCCGAGCGCTCCAAGCTGGCCGCCACCGCCGACGCCGAGCGGGCGAAGCTGGCTGCCGGGGCCGACGCCGAGCGCGTGCGGCTGGAGGGCCTGGCCGAGCTGGACCGGCGCCGCGCCCTGGCCGAGGCCGTGCGCCTGGAGGGCGAGGCCGAGGCCGCCGCGACGCGGGCCCGTGGCGAGGCCGAGGCCGAGACCCTGCGGCTGCGCGCGGACGCCTTCGAGCGCTACGGCCAGGCGGCCACCGCGCAGATGGTCGTCGAGGTCCTGCCCCAGCTGGCCCGGGAGCTGGCGGCGCCGATGAGCGCCATCAAGGACCTGACGGTGATCTCCAACGACGGCGCCGGGCAGCTCTCGCGCAGCGTGGCGAACAACCTGCACGAGACGCTGGAGGTCGTCCGCCGCACCACCGGCCTCGACGTCCTGGCCATGCTCCGGCCCGGCGCGGCGGCGTCGGGTGCCGTCGACGGCGCTGCGGCGCCCACCCCCTGAGGGGGAGCGGACGACCCGTGGACGGCACCCGAGGAACGCCCAGATGGACAAGAGGTGGCCAGAGCGTCGGTGGTACAGGGCAGAATAGGGGCATGGCCTTCGATCACACCCGCTCGCTGCTGGTCCGCCACGGGCTCGCCCTGGCGGTGGTGACCGCACTCGTCACCGGTGGTCTGTCGGTCGTGGGCGCCTTCGTCCTGGACCTTCCGCTGCGCGACCCCGACGGGTTCCTCGGGCCCAGCTGGGTGCGCCTGCCGCTGATCCTGGGCCTGTTCCTCCTGGCCGACGTGCTGCCCCGGGCCGCCGTCCGCGCCCGCAGCCCGCGGCGCATGTGGACGGCGCTGAGGGAGGTCACCGTCACCCGGTGGCCCGTCCACCGCCTCGTGGTGGTCATGACCGCCCTGGCGAGCTTCTACGTCACCTACGTCGGCTACCGGAACCTCAAGAGCTTCCTGCCGTTCGTGCGCACCCGCTCGCAGGACTTCGACCTCGTCGCCACCGACAAGCTGCTGGCGTTCGGCAACGACCCCGCCGAGGTGCTGCACACGGTGCTGGGCACCGGGGTGGCCGCCTACGTGCTGTCGTGGGTCTACATGGCCTTCCTCATCTTCGTGCCGGTCTCCCTGGCCGTGGCGCTGGTCTGGTCGCGCGACCTCTCGCTGGGGCTCTGGTACGCCACGGCCCTCTGCCTGAACTGGGCGCTGGGCACGCTCAGCTACTACGTGCTGCCGGCCTCCGGGCCGTTCGTGGCGGTGCCGTGGCGCTTCAGCGACCTCCCGCAGACCGAGGTCGCGGGATTGCAGGAGGGGTTGATCCGGTCCCGGATCAACGTCATCGCCGACCCGCACGCGACGATGTCCGTCTCCGGCATCGCGGCGTTCGCCTCGCTGCACACCTCGATCGTCTTCACCGCGGCCCTCATCGTGCACCTGGCGAAGTTCCCGCGCGTGGCCCGCTGGTCGATGTGGATCTTCTTCGTCCTCACCGTCCTGGCGACCATCTACTTCGGGTGGCACTACATCGTCGACGACATCGCCGGCGTGGCCATCGGTGCCGTCTCGGTCTGGGCCGGGGCCCTGGCCACGGGCTGGCGGCCGAGGCGCGCCGCCGCAGCGGCCGTCAGCGTGCCCGAGCGCGAGGCGCTCGCCGCCAGCTGACCCTCTCGGGCGCCGGCTCCGGGCTCACGCCAGGAGCCAGCGCCCGATGAGCGTCCCCTCGGCGTGCAGCAGGTGCCCGAGGCGGGCGGGCCGCAGCAGCGGCTCCCCGTCCGCCAGCAGGCGCCCGGCGTCGCCGCCCGCCACGAGCGGTGACCAGGTCAGGCACAGCTCGTCGACGAGGCCCTCGCGGAGCAGGTCGCGCAGCAGCGCCGGGCCGCCCTCGCAGAGCACCTGGGGCAGGCCGCGCTCGGCCAGGGCCGCCAGGGCGCGGGGCAGGTCGACCGCGTCGTCCCCCGCCACGACCACGCGCTCGTCGCCCACCGCCGCGCGCAGGTCCGCCAGCGCCGCGGGCCCCGCACCGGCGCAGGTGACCACCAGGGCGGAGCGGCCGTCGTCGCGCTCGGCCGGCAGCAGGCCCTGGCCGTGGGGGAGCCGGCCGCTGCGGCTGACCACGGCGAGCTCGGTGCCGGTGCGCAGGAGGCCGTAGCCCTCGGCGCGCACGGTGCCGGCCCCGACGAGGACGACGTCCGCGACCGACCGCAGCAGCTTCAGCACCCTCAGGTCCGCCGGCGAGCCGATCGAGCGGGTCGAGGCGTCCGGTCCCCAGGCAGCGCCGTCCAGGGTCGAGACCATGTTGGCGCGCACCCACCGCCGGCCCGGGGCGCCGGGAGGGCCGTACAGGGCCCTGAGCGACGGCTCGCCGCGGTCGGCGTCCTCGCCGGGCACCACCTCGCCGGCGCGCTCGGCCGGCCACAGCACGGCCAGCGCGGGGGCGCGCCCGCTCACGCGGTGGTCTTCTCCCGCACCTGGCGCTTGATCCGGCCGAGCATGCCGGCCATGCCGCGCAGCCGCAGGGGGCTGACCGCGCGCTCCAGGCCGAGGCGGGAGGAGATGTCGTCCGGCGTGGCCAGCAGCTCGGCCGCCGGCAGGCCGTCCAGGCCCTCGCGGAGGATGCCGGCGAAGCCGCGCGTGGTCGGGGCCTCGCGGGGGGCGGAGAAGTGCAGGTGCACGGTGGCGTCGTCGTCGACCTCGGTGAGCAGGAAGACCGGGGACTGGCACTCCGGCACCGGCTCCATGAGCTCGAGGTGCTCTGCGTAGCGCTCGGGCAGGGCGGGCAGGCCCTCGCTGAACTCCAGCAGCAGCTGCAGCCGGTCGCGCTCGGAGACGGCGTTGAAGTCGTCGACGATCTCGGCCAGGGCCGGCGGCAGCCCCTCGGTCAGGGTGCTGCCGCCGGTCATGGGCTCGCTCATGCGGCCCAGTCTGTCACCTGCTGGGGACCTCGCCCGGGGCGTCCCCGATGACGATCGGCACGCGGACGGCGTTGCCCCACTCGGTCCAGGACCCGTCGTAGTTGCGCACGTCGGGGAAGCCGAGCAGGTGCTGCAGCACGAACCAGGTGTGGCTGGAGCGCTCGCCGATGCGGCAGTAGGCGATCACGGGCTCCTCGGGGGTGAGGCCCTTCTCGCCCCGGTAGATCGCCTCGAGCTCGGCGCGGGGCTTGAACGTGCCGTCCGGCGCGGCCGCCCGGGCCCACGGCACCGACTGCGCGCCGGGGATGTGCCCCCCGCGCAGCGTGCCCTCCTCGGGGTAGGCCGGCATCGTCGTGCGGGCGCCGCTGAACTCCTCGGGTGAGCGGACGTCGACCAGCTGGCCGCCGAGGAAGGCCAGCACGTCGTCCTTGAAGGCGCGGATCGCGGAGTCGTCGCGCTCGACGACCGGGTAGTCCACGGGCGCGACCTGCGGGGCCTCGCGGGTGTACTCGCGGCCCTCGGCCTCCCACGCGGTGCGGCCGCCGTCGAGGAGGCGGACGTCCTCGTGGCCGAAGAGGGTGAAGACCCACAGCGCGTAGGCGGCCCACCAGTTGTTCTTGTCGCCGTAGATGACGACGGTGGTGTCGCGGGAGATGCCCTTGCTGCCCAGCAGGGCGGCGAAGGCCTCGCCGTCGACGTAGTCGCGGGTGACCGGGTCGTTGAGGTCGGTGTGCCAGTCGACCTTCACGGCGCCGGGGATGTGGCCGGTCTCGTAGAGCAGCACGTCCTCGTCGCTCTCGACGACCACGAGGCCGGGCTCGCCGAGGTGCTCGGCGAGCCACGCGGTGCTCACCAGGCGCTCGGGGTGGGCGTACTCGGCGAACTTGGGGCTGTCGTCTCGGGGCAGGGCCACGGTTCCTCCATCGGTGCGGGCGTCGGTGGTGCGTCAGGGGGGATCGCGCGACGGCGCGTCACGGGCCGTCGCCGCGCAGGTGCTCGAGCTGCGGGGGCGGGCTCAGCGACAGGCGCTGCTGGCCGTGCGGGCGAGGTCGACGTACCGGCAGCGCACCGCGCAGAAGTGTCCCGACATGGTGACCACGAGCCTACGGGACCGGTCTCGCCCGGGCCGTGCCGCGGGCCCTGACCTAGGCTCGCCACCGTGGTGAGCCCCTCGTGACCCCGCCCGGCACGCCCGCCCGCAGCGCCGTGGCCGCTCTCGTCGAGCGCGACCCGCGCCCCGACGCCGCCCGGCTGCTCGCCGACCTCGTGCCGCCGCCGCACTTCGCGCGCGTCTCCTTCGACAGCTACCGGCCCGACCCGGCCCAGCCGTCGCAGACCGAGGCCGTGGCCGCCCTGCGCGGCCTGGCCGACCGGGTGGGCGACGGCAGCAGCGGCGGTGGCGGCGGGCTGCGGCGCCTGTTCGGCGGGCGCCGCCCGGAGCCGGCGTCCCGGGCGGGGGTGTACCTCGACGGCGGGTTCGGGGTGGGCAAGACCCACCTGCTGGCCTCCCTGTGGCACGCCGTCGACGAGCGCACGGCCCACTCCTGCGCCTTCGGGACCTTCGTGGAGTACACCAACCTCGTCGGGGCGCTGGGGTTCCGGCAGGCCGTCGAGGCGCTGTCGGGACACCGCCTGGTCTGCATCGACGAGTTCGAGCTCGACGACCCCGGTGACACCGTCCTCATGTCGCGGCTGCTGCGCGAGCTCGCCGACGCCGGCACCGCGCTGGCCGCGACGTCGAACACCCTGCCCGACGCGCTGGGGGAGGGCCGCTTCGCCGCGGAGGACTTCCTGCGCGAGATCCAGGCCGTGGCCGACCGCTTCGACGTCGTGAGGATCGACGGGGAGGACTACCGCCACCGCGGCCTGCCCGACCCACCGCCGCCGCTGCAGGACGCCGACGTGGTGGCGCGCGCCGCCGCCACCCCCGGCGGAGTCCTCGACGACTTCCCCGCCCTGCTGGCCCACCTGGCCACGGTGCACCCGAGCCGCTACGGCGCCCTCCTCGACGGCGTCAGCGCGGTGCACTGGACCGGCGTGACGCCGGTGGCCGACCAGAACGTGGCGCTGCGCCTGGTCGTGCTCGCCGACCGGATGTACGACCGCGACCTGCTGCTCGTGGCCTCCGGGACGCCGATGGACCAGCTCTTCCCCGGCGAGCTCCTGCGCGGCGGCTACCGCAAGAAGTACTACCGGGCCGTCTCGCGCCTGACCGCCCTGGCCCGCGAGGGGGCTGCCGCCCCCTCGTGAGGCGTCGGTCGTGGGGGTCTGGACCTGCCGCGGACCCCCAGGACTGACAGGTCGGGGCTGTGGACGGCCGCAGCGGCGCGGCGGCGCTCCGGGCCACGCTCGGCCGGGTGCGCGCTGCTGCCCTTCCGCCGGCTCTGCGGGACCGCCCGTTCACCGTCCGCGAGGCCATGGCGCTCGGGATGACGCGCGAGCAGCTGCGCGGCCGTGCCCTCCGGGCGCCGCACCGCGGCGTGCGCGTGCCGGGCCACCTGCCGGACGACCTGGAGACCCGCTGCCGAGCGGCGGCCCTCGTCCTTCCGCGCGGCGCGGTCTTCACCGGGCGGACCGCTGCCGCGCTGTGCCGGCTGCCCTGGCGGCTGGACGCCCCCGAGGTCCTCGGCGAGCCGCTGCGCGTGGTCGTCCCGTCGCCGCAGCGCGCGCCGCGCACCGCCGGGGTCGACAGCGGCCAGAGCCGCTGGGCCGCAGACGCGGTGCGGCTCTCGGGCACCGGCCTCCGCGTCCTCCACCCCGTGCACCTGTGGTGCGAGGTCGCCGCGGACCTGCCTCTCGTGGACGCCGTCGCCCTCGCAGACGGCGTGCGGCGGCGGTGGGCGACGCAGGAGCAGATGACCGCAGCGGTGTCCGCGCGAGCCGGTGACCGGTCGTGCGTCCTGCTGCGCAGGGTGCTGGGGCTGGTCCGGCACCCCGTGGACTCGGGGATGGAGACGCACGTCCGGCTGCTGCTGACGGCGGCCGGCCTGCCCGGAGCCGTCTGCGGCCGGGACGTCGTCGTGGACGGTGCCTGGGTGGCGCGGCCCGACCTGAGCTGGCCGTCGGTGAGGGTCGCCGTCGAGTACGACGGCGGGCACCACCGCACCGACGCCCGTCAGTGGGCCAGCGACATCCGCCGCCGCCAGCTGCTGGAGCAGCACGGGTGGCGCGTCATCGTGCTCACGGCTGCCGACGTGCTCAGGTTCCCCGACCAGACGGTGGCCCTGGTCGCGGCGGCCCTCCGGCAGCGGGGCCTGCAGTGGTGACCGGGCAGTCGTGGGGGTCCGGGAGGTGCCCGGACCCCCACGACTGGCAGCTCACTGGCGAGCCGGCGAGGGGCGGGGTGGTCAGCGGCGGACGACGGCCACCGAGTGGGCCGGCAGCTGCACGGCGCCGTCGGCGACCGACGCCTCGTCCCACGCCAGCGCCACCGCGGCGCCCGCGGACAGGCCCGCCACCGGCACGGCCGCGGCCGCGTCGGCGAGGTTCACCACGACGTCGAAGGACCCGCGGTGGACGACCAGCCAGCCGCCGTCCGCGTCGAGGTCCACCGAGACCCGGCCCAGGTGGCCGTCGCGGAGGTCCGGCTCGGCGCGGCGCAGCGCCACGAGGTCGCGGGTCCACGCGAGCAGGCGCGCTCCCCGGCCCTGCGCCGGCTCGGCCCAGTCCAGCACCGAGGCCTCGCGCGTGGACTCCGCCTGCGGGTCGGGGATCTCCTCCGCGGCCCAGCCGTGGTCGGCGAACTCCTTGCGCCGCCCCTCGCTGACCAGCTTCCCCAGCTCGGGGTCGTGGTCGGTGAAGAACTGCCACGGCGTGCGCGCGCCCCACTCCTCGCCCATGAAGATCATCGGCGTGAACGCGCTGGTGAGGACCACCGCGGCCGCGATCGCCAGCTGGCCGTCGTCGAGCGTGGCGCTGAGCCGGTCGCCCGGGCCGCGGTTGCCGACCTGGTCGTGGGTGGTCGTGTACGCGACGAAGGCGTGGCCGCTGTAGCGCTCGCGGTCGACCGGCGCGCCCCAGTCCTCGCCGCGGAAGGCGGAGTAGCCGCCGTCGTGGAAGAACACGTCGGTGAGCGTCTTGGCGAGCACCTCGGGGGCGCCGAAGTCGGCGTAGTAGCCCTGGCGCTCGCCGGTGAGCAGCGCGTGCAGGGCGTGGTGGACGTCGTCCGCCCACTGCGCCTGCATGCCGCGGGCCGGCAGGCCGGAGCCGGTGGGCTCGCCGACCGGGGTGACCATCGCCGGGTCGTTGAGGTCGCTCTCGGCGATGAGCGTCAGCGGACGACCCAGCTCGGCCGACAGCGCCGCCGTCTCGGTCGCCAGCTGGGCCAGCACGTGCACGGGGGAGTCGTCGACGAGGGCGTGGACGGCGTCCAGGCGCAGGGCGTCGACGTGGAAGTCGCGGAACCACCGCAGGGCGTTGTCGACGATGAACCGGCGCACGCCCTCGCTGCCCGTGTCGTCGAGGTTGACGGCCGCGCCCCAGGGCGTGTCGTGCTTGTCGGTGAAGTACGGGCCGAAGACGCCCAGGTAGTTCCCCGCCGGCCCCAGGTGGTTGTAGACGCAGTCCAGCGCCACGGCCAGGCCGCGGGCGTGGCAGGCGTCGACGAAGGCCTGCAGCGCCGCCGGGCCGCCGTAGGGGTCGTGCACGGCGTAGAGGTCGACGCCGTCGTAGCCCCAGCCCCAGCGGCCGGGGAAGGCCGCCACGGGCATGAGCTCGACCACGTCGACGCCGAGGTCGACGAGGTGGTCCAGGCGCTCGCGGGCCGCGGCCAGGGTGCCCTCGGGGGTGAAGGTGCCGATGTGCAGCTCGTAGACGACGGCGCCGCGCGCGTCGCGCCCGGCCCAGCCCTCGTCCGACCAGGCGTGCTGGGAGGGGTCGAAGACCCGGCTCGGCCCGTCGACGCCGTGCGGCTGCCAGGGGCTGCGGGGGTCCGGGCGCGGGTCGGAGCCGTCGACGCGGAAGGCGTAGTCGGTGCCGTGGCCGGCGTCGGGCACCTCCAGGGCCCACCAGCCGTCGCTGGTGCGCTCCATCGGCGCGGTGCGCACCTGGGGGTCCTCGGTGGGGTCGCCGGTGGTCAGGTGGACGTCGAGGTCGACGCGCTGGGCGTCCGGCGCCCAGACGGTGAAGGTGTGCATCAGGACACTGTCCCGGTCGAGGCCAGGGTCCGCAGGTCGGCGCGGTCCACGTAGAGGATGCCCCCGAGGTGGTCGGTCTCGTGCTGGACGATCCGCGCGGGCCAGCCGGTGAGCTCCTCCTCCAGCGCGCGACCGGTCTCGTCCTGCCCGGTCAGGCGCACCCGGTGGGCGCGAGCGACGACCGCCTCGTAGCCCACGACGCTCAGGCAGCCCTCGTAGAACGGCTCGAGCCGCTCGCCGACCTGCTCGTAGCGGGGGTTGGCCAGCACCCGGAAGGGCAGCGGCGTGCGCTCGCGGGGGTCCTCGCCGTCCTCGCCGTCGTCGCCCTCGTCCTGGACGACGGCGAGCGCCAGCGACAGCCCCACCTGCGGGGCGGCCAGGCCGACCCCCGGGGCGCGAAGCATCGTCACCCGCAGCGCCTCGACCAGGTCGGCCAGCAGCTCGGGGCTGAGCTGGCCGTCGTAGGGCTCGGCCACCTGGCGCAGCGCCGGGTGCCCGGCCTGCACGATCGGCAGGACCGGGCCCTGGCGCAGCAGCGCCCCGACCTGCCGGCGCACCTCCCGGCTGGAGAGCGGGCTCACGCCCGGACCAGGAGGGCGACCGGGAGGTCGGAGAGCAGGTCGGCCAGCCGCACGGAGCCGCCGGCCACCTCCTCCCCGGTCAGCAGGTCGCGCCAGGACCCCTCGGGCACCGCGACGGTGTGCTCGCCCCAACCGCCGAGCCGCTCGAGGGAGACCGCCAGCCGGGTGGCCACGACGACGGCGCCGACGCGGTCGGCGTCACCGCGGGAGAAGGCGACGGCGTTGCCGGTGGAGGTGGCGACCGGGGCGTAGGTGGCGCCCTCCCCGACGAACCACTCCGGGGCCTCGCGGCGCAGCCGCAGCGCCCGCGAGGTGACCAGCAGCTTCTCGTCGTGCAGGTCGGCGGGACGGCCACCGGCGTCCAGGCGGGTGAGCCGGGTGCGGCGGTCGCCGTAGTCGACCGGGCGCCGGTTGTCGGGGTCGACGAGCGAGAGGTCGACGACCTCGGTGCCCTGGTAGACGTCGGGGACGCCGGGCATCGTCAGCTGGACGAGCTTCTGGCCCAGCGTGCCGGCCCGCACCGGCGCCGCGATCCGGTCGCAGAACGCGCGGACGGCGTCGAGGACCGCCGCGTCGCCGAGGACGCCGATGACGAAGTCGCGCACCGCGCCCTCGAACTCCTCGTCCGGGGAGGTCCAGGTGGTGTGCAGCTTCGCCTCGCGGGTGGCCTTCTCCAGGTAGCCGATGAGGCGCTCGCCGCTGATCGGGCCGTCGGCGCCCCAGGTGCCCACCAGCGTCTGCCAGATGAGGTACTCGGTGGCGGGGTCCAGCGCGGGGGCGCGGTGGTCGGCGGCCAGCTCGCGCCAGGAGCGCACGGCCTCGGCCCACTCCGCGGGCAGCTCGGAGAGCACGGCCAGGCGGGCCCGGACGTCCTCGGTCCGCTTGGTGTCGTGGGTGGACAGCGTGGTCATCGACACCGGCCACTCGCGCAGCATCCGGCCGCTGTAGGCGTGGAACTCCTCCGGTGCGACGCCGAAGTGGTCCGGGTCGCCGCCGACCTCGTTGAGCGAGGACAGGCGGAACCAGCGGTAGAACGCGGTGTCCTCCACGCCCTTGGCCATCACGGGTCCGCAGGTCTGCTGGAACCGGACGACGAGCTCGGCCCGCTGGGCGTCGGTGGTGCGCCCGGCGCTGCCGGCCTCGCGGCCCAGGAGCAGCTCGCGCACCAGGTCCAGGGTGTCCCAGCGCTCCTCCGCCAGGTGGGCGCGGGCGGTGTGCACGGCCTCGTCCATCGCCGCGACAGCCTCGGCGGGGGCGTCCTCGCCGGGGACGACGTAGGCGCGGTAGCGGTCGAAGGCCACGAGCAGCTCGGTGACGCACTCGCGCAGACCGCGCTCGGTGTGGTCGCGCAGGCGGATGTCGGCGTGGCAGATCTCCACGAGCAGCTGGGTGAGGCGGTGCACCTCGGCGTACAGGCCCTGCTCGACGACCTCGCGCTTGGCCTTCTCCACCACGGCGGCGAAGCCCTCGGTGCTGCCCGTGAGCTCGGTGAGCAGCGACGACAGCGGAGCCGCGCCGGCCGGGTCGACGAACAGGCCGCCCACCCGCAGCAGCGCGTCGTAGCCGGTCGTGCCCGCGCACGGCCAGTCGCCGGGCAGGTGCTCGGCGCCCTCGACGATCTTCTCCACGACCACCCACGAGCCGCCGGTGCGCTCGTGCAGCCGCCGCACGTAGCCGCGGGGGTCGGCGAGGCCGTCGGGGTGGTCGATGCGCAGGCCGTCGAGCCGGCCGGCCTCGATGAGCTCCAGGAGCAGCTCGTGCGTGGCGTCGAAGACGTCGGGGTCCTCCACGCGGATGGCGGCGAGGGTGTCGACGTCGAAGAAGCGCCGGTAGTTCAGCTCCTCGTCGGCGACCCGCCAGTGCGCCAGCCGGTAGAACTGCCGGTCGACCAGCTCGGCCAGCGGCAGCGACTCGGTGCCCCGGCGCACCGGGAAGACGTGGTCGTAGTAGCGCAGCAGCGGCTCGGCGCCGCTGGTGTCCAGCGACAGCTCGCCCGCGGCGAGGACCTGGCCGATCCGCGAGCCCAGGACGGGCATGAGCAGCGCGTGGTCGGGGCCGGACCAGTCGACGTCGAACCAGTGCCCGAAGGGGGAGTCGGGGCCGTCGCGCAGCACCGACCACAGGGCCGAGTTCAGGGTCGCGGGGGTCGGCACGGCCATGTGGTTCGGCACGACGTCGGCCACGGCGCCCAGCTGGCGGCCGTGCAGGGCGTCGACCAGGACGTCGAAGGCCTCGCGGCCGCCGGCCTCGGGGTTGATCCGCGAGTGGTCGACGACGTCGTAGCCGTGGGCCGAGCCGGGGGCCGCGGCCAGCACCGGGGACAGGTAGGCGTGGCTGACCCCGAGCGCGTCGAGGTGCTCGACGACCGAGGCGGCGTCGTCGTAGCCGAACTCCGGGCGGATCTGGAACCGGTACGTGGAGATCGGCTGCGGGCGCCCGGCGGCGGGGCGGTGCCGCGGGTCGGCGCCGGGGTTGGTGGGGGCGGCGTCGGGGGTGGGGGTGGTCTCGGTGCTCACTGCGCCTCCACAGGGGGGTGGGTCAGGACGACGACGCTGCGGGCGCCGGCGAGGGTGGTCGTGGCCGCGGCGAGCTGCTCGCCCTCGACCAGGTGGCTGTCGGTGTCGAGCACGACGGTCCACTGCAGGCCGTACTGGGCCGGCGGCAGGGTGAACTCGATCGGCTCGTTGCTGGCGTTGAAGAGGACGAGGAACGAGTCGTCGACGATCCGCTCCCCGCGCGGGTCGGGCTCGGGGATGGCCCACCCGTTGAGGAAGACGCCGACGGAGCGGGCGTACCCGGTCGTCCAGTCCTGCTCGTCCATGTGGTCGCCCCGGGGCGTGAACCACGCGATGTCGCCGAGCGGGCTCTCCCCGCCGTGGGAGGCGTCGCCCGCGAAGAACCGGCGGCGGCGGAAGACCGGGTGGTCCATCCGCAGCGCCACGAGGCGCTGGGTGAAGGCGAGCAGCTCGCGCTGGCTCTCCGTGAGGTTCCAGTCCACCCAGGACAGCTTGTTGTCCTGGCAGTAGACGTTGTTGTTGCCCTTCTGGGTCCGGCCCAGCTCGTCGCCGTGGAGGATCATCGGCACGCCCTGGGAGAGCAGCAGGGTGGTGAGCATGTTGCGCTGCTGGCGGGCGCGCAGCTCGAGCACCGCCTTGTCGGTGGTCTCGCCCTCCACGCCGCAGTTCCACGAGCGGTTGTGGCTCTCCCCGTCGTTGTTGCCCTCGCCGTTGGCGGCGTTGTGCTTCTCGTTGTAGGAGACGAGGTCGCGCATCGTGAAGCCGTCGTGGGCGGTGACGAAGTTGATGCTCGCGATGGGCTTGCGCCCGTTGCGCTCGTACAGGTCCGAGGAGCCGGACAGGCGCGAGGCGAACTCGGCCAGCGTCGACTGCTCCCCGCGCCAGAAGTCGCGCACGGTGTCGCGGTACTTGCCGTTCCACTCCGTCCACAGCGGGGGGAACCCGCCGACCTGGTAGCCGCCGTCGCCGACGTCCCACGGCTCGGCGATGAGCTTGACCTGGCTGACCACCGGGTCCTGCTGGATGAGGTCGAAGAACGCGCTCAGCCGGTCGACCTCGTGGAACTGGCGCGCCAGGGTCGAGGCGAGGTCGAACCGGAAGCCGTCGACGTGCATGTCGTTCACCCAGTACCGCAGCGAGTCCATGATCAGCTGCAGCACGTGCGGGTGCCGCATGAGCAGGCTGTTCCCGGTGCCGGTGGTGTCGTAGTAGTGGCGCTTGTCCTCGTCGACGAGGCGGTAGTACGCCGCGTTGTCGATGCCGCGGAAGCACAGCGTCGGGCCCATCTGGTTGCCCTCGGCGGTGTGGTTGTAGACCACGTCGAGGATCACCTCGATGCCCGCCTCGTGCAGCGTGCGCACCATCGACTTGAACTCCATCACCTGCTGCCCGCGCGAGCCGGTGGAGGAGTAGGCGTTGTGCGGGGCGAAGAACCCGATGGTGTTGTAGCCCCAGTAGTTCGTCAGGCCCTTGTCCATGAGGTGGGTGTCCTGGACGAACTGGTGCACCGGCATGAGCTCGATCGCCGTGACGCCGAGGTCGGTCAGGTGCTCGACCATCGCCGGGTGGCCGATGCCGGCGTAGGTGCCGCGCAGCTCCTCGGGGATGCCCGGGTGCAGCTGCGTCAGGCCCTTGACGTGCGCCTCGTAGATGACGCTCTCGTGGTACTCGCGGTTCGGCGGCCGGTCGGTGCCCCAGTCGAAGTAGGGGTTGACCACCACCGAGAGCATCGTGTGGCTCGCGCTGTCGGCGGTGTTGCGCTTGCTGGGGTTCTTGAACGTGTACGAGAACAGCGACTCGTCGCCGTCGATCTGGCCGTCGACGGCCTTGGCGTAGGGGTCGAGCAGCAGCTTCGACGGGTCGCAGCGGTGCCCCCGCGCGGGGTCGTAGGGGCCGTGCACGCGGAAGCCGTACCGCTGGCCGGGCATGATCCCGGGCAGGTAGGTGTGCCAGACGAAGCCGTCGACCTCGGGCATGGGGATCCGGGTCTCGGTGCCGTCCTCGCCGATCAGCGAGAGCTCGACCCGGTCGGCGACCTCGGAGAAGAGGGCGAAGTTGGTCCCGGCGCCGTCGAAGGTGGCGCCGAGCGGGTAGGGACGGCCGGGCCAGATCTGCATGGGACTCTCTCGACGGCGGGGCGGGGTTGCCGACCCATCCTGGCCGAGCCGGGGCCCCGGCGCGCTCCGGGCCCGAGCGCCCGCCGCCTCGCTACGGTGGCGGTGTGGGCTCGAGCGCCGGTGCCGCCCTGCGACGCGCCCGTGCGCTCGTGGCGGGCACGGTGGCGCTGTGCCTGCGCCACCGGGTGACCGGCCTGGCCGCGGAGGCCGGCTTCTTCGGCCTGCTGTCGCTGCCTCCGCTGGTGCTGGGGCTGGCCGCGAGCGCGGCGTGGGTCGGCCAGGCGGTGGGCGTCTCGGTGACGTCGTCGCTGCGCTCGGCGGTGCAGGACGCCGTCTCGCCCTTCCTCACCCGCGAGGCGGTGGACCAGGTGGTGCTGCCGACCCTGGCCGACGCCCTCTCCCGGCCCCGGGTCGACCTCATCTCCGTCGGCTTCGCCCTGTCGGTCTGGTCGGGCTCGCGCGCGCTGAACGTCTACGTCGACACCATCGCGATCATGTCCGGGCTCGGGGGGCACCGGGGGATCGTCCGCACCCGGCTGCTGTCCCTGTCCCTCTACGTGCTCACCCTCGTCGTCGGGTCCGTCGCGGTCCCGCTGGGGCTCGCCGGCCCCGCCGTGGTGGCCGGGTGGCTCCCCCCGCGCCTGCTGTGGGTGCTGGACCTGGCCGGGCCGGCGTCCCTGGCCGGGGCCGTGGTGCTGCTGGCGGCGCTCTACCACGTGGCCACTCCGGTGCGCAGCCGCTGGCTGCGGACCCTGCCCGGGGCGGCGCTCGCCCTGGTGCTGTGGGTGGCGTCCAGCTGGGTGCTGCGCGCCTGGCTCGGGCGCTCGATCGGCGGGACGTCGGTCTACGGGCCGCTGACCGCCGCCATCCTCGTCCTCATCTGGCTCTACCTCCTCGCCCTCGCCGTGCTCGTCGGCGCCGGCCTGAACGCCGCGAGCCAGCAGCTGTGGCCGACCCCCGGCGGTCCGCAGGCGCCTGCGGAGCAGCCGGCGGGTGAAGGGGTCACACCAGCGGGTCGTCGTCCTCGGCCCGGCGGCGCGCGAAGAGCTCCACGGCCGCGCGCCCCAGGTCGCTCGTGACCAGCGGCCGGTCGTCGAGGGCCGCCAGCGGCTGGACGTCGCGCGTGGACGACGTGAGCAGCACCTCCGGGGCCCGCTCGAGCTCCGCCCACGGCAGCGCCGCCTCGCGCACCGGAAGGCCCTCCTGGGCGGCCCAGTGCAGCAGCAGCGCACGGCTCGTGCCGGCCAGGCACCCCGAGGACAGCGGCGGCGTCAGCAGCTCCCCGCCCACCGCCACGAGGACGTTGCTGCCCGTGCCCTCGCAGACCTCGCCGCGGGTGTTGGCCAGCAGCGCCTCCCCTGCGCCCCGTTCGCGGGCGCGGGCCAGGGCCACGACGTTCTCGGCGTAGGACGTCGTCTTCAGCCCCGCGACCGCGGAGCGCTCGTTGCGGGTCCACGGCACGGTGACCGCCCGCTGGCCCGGCGCCCACGGCTGCTGGGCGACCGCGGCCACCACGAGGGTGCCCCGGCGCTCGCCCTCGCGGGCGCGCGCGGAGCCCAGTGGGCCGGGGCCCGCGGTCCAGGTGATCCGGAGCAGCGCCCGCTCCGCCGCCGGGCCCAGGGCGCCCACCACGGCGTCGACGGCGCCGCGCAGCTCGCCGTCGTCGGGGGCGGGCAGGCCCAGGCCGGCGGCCGAGCGCGCCAGGCGGCGCAGGTGCAGGGTCAGCGCGAAGGGGCGCCCGCCGGTGACGGCGCACGACTCGAAGACGCCGTCGCCCACGACGAGCCCGTGGTCGAGGGCGTCCACCCGCGCGGAGCCGGCCTCGAGGAGGGCGCCGTCGACCCACACCGGGCGGGCCGCGGACGGGCTGGGCGAGGGCGGGGGGGACGCGGGCACGGGGCCTCCTGAGGGGGGCGGTTGGACGGGCGGCGCGGGCGCCCAGTAGAGTCTCCCCCGTCAGGTCGTCCTGCACGAACATCGTGCGGTTCCCTGCACGCGGACGTGGCTCAGTTGGTAGAGCATCACCTTGCCAAGGTGAGGGTCGCGGGTTCGAATCCCGTCGTCCGCTCGGAAGAGCACCGCCCCGGGAGGGTCACTCCTCGCGGTGGAGTGGCCGAGAGGCGAGGCAACGGCCTGCAAAGCCGTCTACACGGGTTCGAATCCCGTCTCCACCTCTCAGCACGTCCCACCGGGCGATTGGCGCAGTGGTAGCGCGCTTCCTTGACACGGAAGAGGTCACTGGTTCGAACCCAGTATCGCCCACGCAGTGCGAAGGCCGGTCTCCTCGGAGGCCGGCCTTCGCCGTTCCCCGAGGGGTCCTGCGCACCCGGCTGGCCCAGACGCACGAGAGCCCCGCGACCGACCGGTCGCGGGGCTCTCGTGCGTCTGCGGTGGGGCTGTGCTCAGGCGGCTCGGCCGAACAGCCCGGCCAGCTCGTCGTCCAGGTGGACGTAGCGGCTCTCGGCGCCCGGGGGGACCAGCGCGTGCGTGCGGTCGAGGAAGCTGCGCACGTCCTCGGCGTCGGCCTCGAGGACCGCGTGGCCGTCGGGGGAGCTGAGGGAGACGAGGACGACCTCGCGGCCCTCGGACTCGCCCGGCCAGACCTGGACGTCGCCCTCGCCGGTCGGGCGGCGCATGCCCTCGCGCAGCAGGTCGCGGGCGAAGACCCACTCGATCGTCCCGCCGTCGCCGCGGAAGGCGGCGGTGACAGCGAAGGGGTCGTGGACGCCGTAGCCGAGGTCGACCGCGACGGGGACCTTGCCGGCCTCCGGGACGACCAGGCGCAGCTCGACAGCCACGTCGACGTGAGCGGGCCTGGGCACGGGGGGACCTCCTGCGGAGCGGACGACTCGTCCCCGACCCGGCGGGTCGGTCACGTCTTCAGTTCCCCACGGTCCCACGACCCAAACCCGGCGGCGCTCCGGGATCCGGCGGCGCCCGTAGTCTGCGTGTCGTGGAGAGCACGGCGCCGGACGCCACGCCGACGACCGCCACCGCCGCGCGCCCCGTGAGCGGGGCCGGCGGGGCGGGCGGGGCTGGCGGGGCCACCAAGGAGCCCCACGAGCGCTGGGAGTGGCGCCGGCGGATCCGCGCCGACCCGCGCAAGCGCCGGCTGTACCGGGCGGTCGTCGCCGTCGTCGGCGGCTTCATGGTGCTCGCCGGGGTGGCGACGGGGTGGCTGCCGGGGCCCGGCGGGATCCCCCTGGTGCTCGGCGGCCTCGCCGTGCTCGCCAGCGAGTTCCACTGGGCGCGGCGGCTCCTGGCGCGCGCCAGGGTGCACGTGCACGCCTTCACGCACTGGGCGGGCTCCAAGCCCCTGTGGCTGCGCTGGGCGGGGTCGGCCGGGGCGGTCGCGCTCGTCCTGGGTGCGGTCTACCTCTGGCTGGTCGTCGTCGGCACCCCCGGCCTGGTGCCCGACGGCCTCGAGGCCGCGCTCACGCGCCTCCCCGGGGTGGACGGCTGACCCCGGTGCCGGGCGCTGCGCGGAGGCGGTAGAGTCCTCCCCGTTCCACGGGCGATTGGCTCAGCGGTAGAGCGCCTCGTTCACACCGAGGAGGTCACTGGTTCGATCCCAGTATCGCCCACGCACGCACGGCTCCGGAGGGGAGCCGCCCTCCGGGGCGGCTCCCCTCCGGCGTTCCCCGAGGTGCTGGGACACTGGGCCCGTGCGCGTCGGGACGGTCGAGCTGCTGCGGCGCTTCCCCCTGCGCTCGGCCGCCGGCGAGGAGCCCGCGGCCACGACGCTGGACGCCGGCGGGCTGGCCGGTGACCGCGGCTGGGCCGTCGTCGACGCCGAGGGCGCCGTCCTCACCGCCAAGCAGCTGCCGTGGCTGGGTGGGGTCCGCGCCGCCCTCGACCACGTCGGCGGTCAGCCGGTCCTGCGCGCGCGCGTCAGCGGGCACGAGGTCCGCGGCGCCGCCCTGGACGCGGAGCTCTCCGCCCTCGTCGGGCGGCCGGTGGCGGTGCG
>NZ_JBZYWI010000054.1:0-19525 GCF_058932755.1 Quadrisphaera sp. DVD1 | reverse complement strand
CCGCGGTGCCGCTCGTCGTGGCGCCCCCGCTGGCGCAGGCCCTGCTGGGCCCGCTCGGCGGGACGCTCGTGGCGGTGCTCGGCGCCACCGCGCTCGCCCGCGCGGCAGCCGGTGGGCTCGCCTCGGCGGCCCGCTCCCCCGGCCTCGCCCGCGCGCTGCCGTTCCGCCCGGCGGCGCTGCGCGGCGCGCTCGTCGCGGCCCCGCTGGTGCTGGCGACCGCCTGGGCCCTCCTCGCCGTGCTCGCCCTCGGCACCCCGCTGTGGACGGCGGTGGCCGTGGCTCTGGCCGGCACCGCCGGCGCGGCCCGGGCGGCGTCCTCGGCGCCCGGCCCCGCCGCGGGGATGGGCCCGGTCGTCGTCACGGACGCGGGCCCGGTGCCCACCGGCCTCGTCTCGCGGCTGGCGCGCGGCCCGGACGTCGCCCTGCTGTCCGTCGTGCCGCTGCTGCTCGGCGCCGGCCCCGCGCTCGGGCTCGGGCTGCCGGCCCTGGTGCTCGCCGCCGTGGTCACGGCCCCGCGCTGACCGCCCACCCTGGTCGACGCGCCGTCACGGCACGCGCGAGAATGTCGGCGATCACCTGAGGAGGTCCGCCATGAGCTCGCTCTTCCAGGGCCGGCGCGGTCGCGACCCGCGGCTGCCCCCCGGCCAGTACGACGTCGGCAGCTCCTGGCCGGTGCTGACCGCCGAGGCCACCCCGAACGTGACGACCGAGCGCTGGTCGTTCCGCGTCGACGGCGCCGTGGCCGAGGCGAAGGAGTGGTCGTGGGACGACGTCCACGCCCTCGCCGACGAGACGTGGCAGGGCGACATCCACTGCGTCACGACCTGGTCGAAGCTCGACACGAGCTTCACCGGCGTCAGCCTCGACGCGCTGCTCGGCCAGGTGCAGGTCGACCGCCGCGCCTCGCACGTGGTGGCCTACGCGAGCACCGGCTACACGACCAACCTGCCGCTGGAGGACGTCACCGGCGGGAAGGCGTGGCTGGTGTGGGCGCACGAGGGCCAGCCGCTGAGCGCCGAGCACGGCGGCCCCGTGCGCATGCTCGTGCCGCACCTGTACTTCTGGAAGTCGACCAAGTGGATCGCCGGCCTGCGCCTGCTGGACCACGACGAGCCCGGCTTCTGGGAGCGCAACGGCTACCACGACCGCGGCGACCCGTGGCTCGAGCAGCGCTACCAGGGCGACTGACGGGTGGCTGAGCGCCCCCTTCCCGACCTGCCGGACCTCCCGCCGCTGCCCACCCTCGGCGACCTCCCTCCGCTGCCCACCCTCGGCGGCCCGCCGCTGCGGCGCCCGCCCACCGGCGGCGCGCGCCGGGAGTGGCAGCACGGCCGGGTCGTCGAGGTGCGGGTGGAGACCTCGCACGCGCGCACGTTCCGCCTCGCCCTGCCGGTCTGGAACGCGCACGTGCCGGGCCAGCACTACGTCGTGCGCCTGACCGCTCCCGACGGCTACCGCGCCGAGCGCTCCTACAGCGTGGCCAGCCCGCCGGAGGACGCCGGCCACATCGAGCTGACGGTCGAGCGCCTCGCCGACGGCGAGGTCTCCGGCTACCTGCACGACGCCGTCCGCGTCGGCGACGAGCTGGAGGTGCGCGGGCCGTTCGGCGGCTGGTTCGTCTGGAACGGCCGGACGCCGGCCCTGCTCGTCGGCGGCGGCTCCGGCGTCGTGCCGCTCATGGCGATGGTGCGCCACCGCCGTGCGCTGGGGCTCGACGTGCCCCTGCACCTCGTCGTGGCCGCGCGCACCCGCGAGGACCTCTTCTACGCCGACGAGTACGGCGAGGAGTCGACGCTGGTGCTCAGCCGCGCCGTCCCCCCGGGCTTCCCGCGCCCGCCCGGCCGGCTCACCGCCGCCGACCTGGCGCCGCACGTGGTCGACGGCGCGACGGTGTACGTCTGCGGGTCCGCGGGCTTCGCCGGGGCAGCCGAGCGGCTGCTGGCCGAGGTCGGCGTGCCGGCGGGCAGCATCCGCGTGGAGCGCTTCGGCCCCGCCTAGGGCCGAGGCTCTCGGGCTGGCGCCGCTGCGGTGAGCGAGGACGTGCGGCTCGTCGCCGCGCTCGTGGTGCTCGTGGCCGTGGCGGCCGGCGTGCTCGCCGCCGCGCGGGTGCCGCTGCCGGGCGCGGTGCTGCGCGCGGTCGGGCGGGCGGCGGTGCAGCTCGCCGTCATCGCCCTGGTGCTGCGCGCGGTCTTCACCCTGCCGCTGGCCGCGGGGGCGGTGCTCGTCGTCATGGTCACCGTCGCGAGCGCCACCGCGGCGGGGCGGCTGCGCGACCTGCCCGGGGCGCGGCGCGCCGTGCCGCTGGCGGTGCTCGCCGGCGCGGTGCCCACCCTGGCGGTCGTCTTCACCACCGGCGCGGCGGCCCTCGAGCCGCGCTACCTGCTGGCGCTGGGCGGGATCGTCACCGGCGGCACGATGACCGCGACCGTCCTGGCCGGCCGCCACCTGCTGGCCGGGCTGCGCAGCCGCCGCGAGGAGGTCGAGGGGTGGCTGGCGCTGGGCGCCGCCCCGCGCCGGGCGACCGCCGACGTCGTGCGCGCCGCGATCGGGGAGTCGCTGCTGCCGGCGCTGGACCAGACCCGCACCGTCGGGCTGGTCACCCTGCCCGGCGCCTTCATCGGCGCCCTGTTCGGCGGGGCGAGCCCCGCCGACGCCGCCCGCTTCCAGCTGCTCGTGCTCGTCAGCCTGCTGTGCGGGGAGGCGCTGGCGGCCTCGGCGCTGGGGCGGCTCCTCGGAGCGCCGGCCCAGCTCCCCGGCTGATCGGCGCCGGGCCGGAGGCCTCAGACCCGGCGCCCCAACCGGGCGAGCACCCGCGCCTGGCGGTCCGCGCCGGCCGGCGGCACGACCTCCGGGCGGCAGATCCCCTCCGCGTGCAGGGCGTCGCCGAAGCTGTCGGCGCCGGCCTCGACCCGGTCCAGCTCGGCGTCCGAGAGCGCGTCGTCCGCCCCGACCGCGCGGGCGAGGTCCCAGCGGTGCACGACCATGTCCCAGACGTAGAACTGCTCGAAGGCGGCGCCGACCGTCGTGGGGCCGAAGAAGCCGTCGAAGGCCCGCTGCGGCACGGCGTCGTCGGCGAGCGCCTCGGCCACCCGCTTCGCGTGCTCGCGCCAGCCGGCGGCGGGGTCGGCGGCCGGGTCCGGCGCCTCCCCCACGTCGATCCCGTGCCCGGTGAGGAACTCGCGCTGCGTCGAGACGAGGTGGGCCAGCACGTCGCGGGCCGACCACCCCTCGCACGGCGACGGGGCGGCCCAGCGGTCGGCGGGCACGGCGTCGAGGAGGGCGGTCAGGGGCTGCTCGGCGGCGTCGTACGCCGTCGCGGTGGTGTTCATGGCCCGAGGGTGGCGGCCTGCGGCACGCTGGGTCTTGATGAAACCCGACAGCGACCTGGCCGGCGCCGCCCCGGTGCGGCTCGACCCGATCGAGCGCGCGCACCTGAAGGACCCGCGCGACGCCTCCCACGTGATGCACCGGTACGCGCCGCCGCCGGAGCTCGCCGGCCTCCTGCAGCGCTTCTGGATCCCCGTGTGGTCGGTGCCGCCCGGCCAGGAGGCCGAGCAGAGGGTGCTCCAGTACCCGGTGTCCCTGGTCGTCGTCTCGGGCGACTACGCCCGCTTCTACGGCGTCGTGTCGGGGCTGTCGACGACGACGCTGAGCGGGGACGGCTGGGCCGTCGGGCTCATGTGCGCCCCGGCGGCCGGATTCCTGCTCACCGGCGCGCCCATGGCCGCCTCGACCGACCGGGCCGTGGACCTCGCCGAGGTCCTGGGCGCCGAGGGCGAGCGGCTGGTCGCCCGGGTGCGCGCGGCGATGGCCGCCGACCCCACGTCCCCGGAGGCGCACCAGGCCGCCATGGACGCCTGCGGCGACGCCCTGCGGCCGTTCCTCCCCGTCGACGCGGAGGGGGAGCTCGTCAACGAGGTCGTGGCCTTCGTCGAGGGCGACCGGGGGGTCACCCGGGTCGCGCAGGTCTGCGCCGCGTTCGGCCTGTCCGAGCGCGCCCTGCAGCGGCTCGTGCACCGCCGGCTGGGCCTGACGCCGAAGTGGCTCATCCAGCGCCGGCGGCTGCAGGAGGCGGCCGAGCTGCTGCGCGCCCGCACCACGACGCTCGGCGAGGTCGCGGCCGCGCTGGGGTACGCCGACCAGCCGCACTTCATCCGCGACTTCGCGCGGGTGACGGCGATGACGCCGGGCGAGTTCGCGGCCCGGCACGCCGGGCCGCCCTGACGCCAGCGGATGCCGACGGGCCCGGGGTGCGCGAGCATCCCGGCATGGGTCGTCGACGGGTGCTGCTGACAGGAGCGGGGGGCAGCGTCGGGCAGCAGCTGCTCCCGGGGCTGGGCGGCTACGAGCTGCGGCTGCTGGACCGCGAGGCGCCCGAGGCGCCGTCGGGCGTCGAGGTCGTCACCGGCGAGCTCACCGACCGCGAGCTGCTGGCGCGGGCCGTCGAGGGCGTGGACGCCGTCGTCCACCTCGCGGGCGACCCGCGCCCCTCCGCGCCGTGGGACGACCTCGAGGGCTCCAACGTCGACGGCTTCGTCGCGCTCCTGGGCGCCGCGCACGAGCACGGCGCCTCCCGCGTGGTCTACGCCAGCTCGGTGCACGCCATGGGCCAGTACGACGTCGGCGGCAGGGTCCCGATCGACGCCACGTGGGCGCCCGCGCCGTGCTGCCCGTACGGCGCCACGAAGGCCTTCGACGAGGCGATCGCCAGCGTCTACGCGCACCAGCACGGCCTGAGCACCGTCGGGCTGCGCCTCGGCGCCACCGTCCCCGAGCCCGCGCAGCGCAGCCAGCTCGGCGGCTGGCTCGGGCCCGACGACCTGCGCCAGCTCGTCACCCGCGCCCTGGAGGCACAGGGCCCCGGCGGGGTCCTCACGGGCGTCTACCCGGGCGTCTCGGCGAACACCCGCCAGCGGTGGGACCTCTCCACCGCCCGGGCGGACCTCGGCTACGCGCCGGTCCTCGACTCCGAGGGCTTCGCCGACGGCGTCGAGGACGACGGCACCGACGCCACCACCTGCCCCGGGCACTGACGCAGGACGGCCCGGCGTGCTCCACTGGGAGCATGAAGCCGGTGCTGGTCGTCCTCGTGCTGCTGCTCGCCTGCGCGCTCCTGCAGCTGGCCGGCGTGGACGTCGTCGCCGGCATCGGCGTCGTCGTGGACACGACGGCCGACGTGCTGGTCGCGGTGTGGGACTTCGCCCGCAGCCTCGCCTAGGCGCCGCGCGGGGCTCCCAGCCGCGAGCGCAGGTGCTCGACCTGCTCGGCCAGCGGGGCGGGCAGCCGGTCCCCGAAACCGGCGAAGAACGCCTCCGCGCGCTCCGCCTCCTGGCGCCAGGCGCCGGGGTCGACGGCGAGGAGCTCCGACAGCCGGGCCTCGTCGAGGTCCAGGCCGGTCAGGTCGAGGTCCTGGGGGTGCGGGAGGAGGCCGGCGGCGCTGTCCTGCGCCCCGACCCGCCCCTCGCAGCGCGCCACGACCCAGGCCAGCACGCGGGAGTTCTCGCCGAACCCGGCCACAGGTACCGGCCGTCGGCCCCCTTGCGGAACCAGTTGACGCTGAAGACCTGCGGGCGCCCCCGCTCGCCCAGCGCCTCGCCCAGCGCCAGCCAGTGCGCCCAGTGGTCGGCCGTGTTGTAGCCGCAGAACGGGAGCATCGCGAAGGGGTCGCGGCGCAGCTCGCCGACCGCGCCCTCCGCCGCGGCGGTCTGCTCGGAGGAGACGGTCGCGCCCATGAAGACGCCGTGGGCCCAGTCCCGGGCCTGCGCCACGAGGGGCACGTCGTGCGCCCGGCGCCCGCCGAAGACGATCACGTCGATCGGGACCCCCTCGGGGTCGTCCCAGTCCGGCGCCATGGAGAGGCACTGGGACGCCGGGACGGTGAACCGCGCGTTGGGGTGGGCGGCCGGGCGCCCTGAGGCGGGGGTCCAGTCCCGGCCCTGCCAGTCGCGGTCGGCGGCGAGTGGGGCGGCGCGGTGCTCATGGCGGTGGAGTACGCGCCGGAGCGCCGTCGCGGGTTCTACGGGTCGCTGCCGCAGATCGGCGTCCCGGCGGGGCTGGTGCTGGGCACCGCGGCGTTCGCCGTCGTGAGCTCGCTCTCGGACGCCCGCTTCGAGTCCTGGGGCTGGCGCATCCCGTTCCTCATCAGCATCGTCCTGGCCGTCGTCGGCATGTTCATCCGGTTCCGCATCGCCGAGACGCCCAACTTCTCCGAGGCCAAGCAGAAGCGGGAGGACGCCGAGGCCCGCGGGGACCACGAGCGCAGCCCGCTCGTCAGCGTGCTGCGCTCGCACCGCCGCGAGCTGCTGATCGCCTTCTTCGCCCGCTTCGCCGAGGCCGGCAACTACTACATCTACACCGTCTTCATCATCGCGTTCCTCACCGACAACGCCGGGGTCGACCGCGACGTCGTGCTCACCGCCGTGGTCATCGCCGCCTCGGCCGACATGCTCGTCCTGCCGCTGTGGGGCCGCCTGTCCGACCGGATCGGCCGGCGCCCGGTGATGATCTGGGGCGGGCTGTTCCTGGCGGTGTCCGCGTACCCGCTCTTCCTCGTCGCCGAGGGCGGCGACCCGGTGGCGATCACCGCGTCGCTGACGCTGGTGCTCGTCCTGGGGCACGCGGCGGTGTACGGGCCGCTCGCGGCCTTCTACGCGGAGCTGTTCCGCCCCTCACAGCGGTACAGCGGAGTGTCCATCGGCTACCAGGCGGGCTCGGTGCTGCTCGGCGGCTTCACCCCGCTGCTGGCCACCTCGCTGGTCCTGTGGGCCGACGGCGCGTCCTGGCCGGTGGCGCTCATGGTCGCGGTGACCTCCCTCATCGCGGTGGTGACGATGGTGGTCGCCCGGGAGTCCCACCACCGCAGCCTGTCGGAGGACTCCTACGACGACGCGGCGCCGCAGGCGGCCCGGGCCTGAGCGCGCCGCGGTCAGGCCGGCTCGACGACGGCCCAGCCGTGCGGGGGCAGGTCCACCGCACGGCCGTCCGCGGACGCCGTCCCGCTCCCGGCGGCGACCCGGCCGGTGGACGGGAGGTCCACGCGCGCCGGGGCGTCGTCGGTGCTCAGCGCCACGACGAGCTCCGACTCCCCCGACCGCGCCCGGTAGGCGAGCAGCCGGTTGGACAGCACCAGCGTCGCGGTGCTCGCCCGGTGCAGCCACGGGTGCCGGCGGCGCAGGCCGACGAGCTGCTGGTGCAGGTGGAAGACCGGCTCCCCCAGCGGCGACAGCTCCGCGGGGGTGGCCGGGAAGGCCGGCCGGACGGCGTCGTCACCACCGGCGCGGTCCTCCTTGACCCCGCGGAAGGCGTGGTCGTCGCCGGCGTAGACGGACGGCGTCCCCGCCACCGTCATGAGCACCGCGAGCGCGTGCGGCAGGTGGCGGACGTCGGTGAGGCGGCTGGCGATGCGGGTGACGTCGTGGTTGCCGACGAACGTCATCGGCGCGAAGGCCTCCGCGAAGCGGCTGTGCCGCTCGAGGGCGTGGGCGAGCTCGAAGGCGTTGCGGTCGTTGAGCGAGCTCCAGACCGCCTTCCACAGCTCGTACTGCGTCACGGCGTCCACGCCCGAGGCCGCGACGAAGGCGGCGTAGTCGCCGTGGATGACCTCGCCGACCACGTACGCGTCGGGGTGCCGCTCGCGCACGCGGGGCAGGACGGACGCCCAGAACGCGGGCGGGACGGCGTAGGCGGCGTCCAGGCGCCAGCCGTCGGCGCCGCGGTCGAGCCAGTGGTCCATCACGGTCGTGACGTGGTCGGCCACGGCCGGCTCGTCGTGGCGCAGCGCGACGAGCGCGGAGTGGCCCTCGAAGTCGTCGTGGGCCGGGCGGCCGCTCCCCGGCGTCCAGCCGTCGGGCCAGTGCAGGCGGAACCAGCGCGCGGCGTCCGAGCCCGGGCCCTCGGCCAGCGCCCGCTGGAAGAGCGGGAAGCTCTGCCCGACGTGGTTGAAGACGCCGTCGAGCACGACCCTCAGCCCGCGCGCGCGGGTCGCGGCGACGAGGGCGTCGAAGTCGGCGTCGTCGCCGAGGCGCGGGTCGATCCGCAGGTGGTCGGTGGTGTCGTACCCGTGGGTCTCGGAGGCGAAGACGGGGCCCAGGAGCAGCCCCGAGGCGCCCAGCTCGACCGCGTGGTCGAGCCACGGCAGCAGCCGCGGCAGGCGGTGCTGGACGGCGTCGCCCGCCTCCGCCGCGGTGCGCTCGGCGCCGAGGAACCCCAGCGGGTAGACGTGCCAGAAGACGGCGTGCTCGACCCAGGACGGCACGGGAGCGCCCCCTCCCCTCGACGGTGTGGGCCCCAGTCCTAGCACCGGTCCCCTCAGCGGCCCTTGGGCCGGGCCCGGACGTGCGCGCGCTCGCCCTGCGGGCCCATGAGGCAGAGCAGCTCGGCCGGGACGGCGTCGGGGTTGGCCAGCGCGTGCGGCGTGCGCGTGTCGAACTCCGCGACCTCGCCCGCCACCATGAGCAGGTCGTGCTCGCCGAGCAGCAGGCGCACGCGTCCGGAGAGCACGTAGACCCACTCGTAGCCCTCGTGGGTCTTCTGCTCCAGCTCGCGCCCGGGCCACCCGCCGGGCAGCACCATCTTGTAGGCCTGGATCCCGCCGGGGCGACGGGTCAGCGGCAGCAGGGTCATGCCGTTCCGGACGACCGGGCGGGCGTGGATGCGCGGGTCACCGGTCTCCGGCGCGTCCACGAGCTCGTCGAGCGGCACCTGGTGCACGCGCGCCAGCGGCAGGAGCAGCTCCAGCGTCGGCCGGCGCTGGCCGGACTCCAGGCGCGACAGCGTGCTCACCGAGATGCCCGTGGCGGCGCTGAGCTCGGCCAGCGTCGCGCCGCCCTCCTGGCGCAGGCCGCGCAGCCGCGCGCCCACGCCCGACAGCACGCCCTCGACCGCGGGATCCCGTCCGTCCTCCACGCCAGCAGTTTGCCAGGACAGCAACGACGTTTGTCAACTCGGGCCCCACCGGAGCACTGTCGCGGAGCAGCGGACGCCACCGGGCGGCCGCTGGGGCGATCCGAGGAGGAGCCGTGGACGGTCAGCAGCTGCAGGAGTCCTACGACGTGGTCGTGGTCGGAGGTGGGGCGGCGGGGCTGAGCGGCGCCCTGGCGCTCTCGAGGGCCCGGCGCTCGGTGCTCGTCGTCGACGCCGGCGAGCCGCGGAACGCCCCCGCGCACGGCGTCCACAACTACCTCGGCCGCGAGGGCACCGCTCCGGCGGACCTCGTGGCGCTCGGCCGCGCCGAGGTCGCGGGCCACGGGGGGCAGGTGGTGGACGGGCGCGTGGCCTCGGCGCGGGCGCTGCCCGGTGAGCGCACCGCCTTCCGCGTCGACCTGGACGACGGCCGCGCGGTCACCGCGCGCCGCCTGCTCGTGGCCACGGGCGCCGCGGACCGACTGCCGGACGTCCCGGGGGTCTCGGACCTGTGGGGCACCGACGTCCTGCACTGCCCCTACTGCCACGGGTGGGAGGTCCGCGACCAGCCGGTCGGCGTCCTGGGCAGCGGCCCGATGTCCGTGCACCAGGCGCTGCTGTGGCGCCAGTGGAGCGACGACGTGACGCTCTTCCTCCACACCGCGCCCGAGCCCACCGGCGAGCAGGGGGAGCAGCTGGCCGCCCGCGGCATCGCGGTCGTCGACGGCGAGGTCACCGGCCTGGAGGTCACCGGGGGCCGGCTGTCGGGCGTGAGGCTGGCCGGGGGCCGCGTGGTCCCCCGCCGGGCGCTCGTGGTCGCGACGCGGGTCGACGCGCGGGTCCCGGCGGGCCTCGGCCTCCAGACCGAGGAGGTCGCGGTCGGCGGCCACGTCGTGGGCACCCGCGTCGCGGCCGCACCGGACGGCACGACCGCGGTGGCCGGCGTGCGGGTGGTCGGGAACGCGGGCAGCCCGATGGCGCAGGTCATCACCTCCGCCGCCGAAGGCCTCACCGCCGCGGCGGCGCTCAACGGCGACCTCGTCGCCGAGGACGCGGCGCGGGCCGTGGCGCGGCTGCGCGCCGACCGCGACAGCCTCTCGGGAGCCCTGCGGTGACCACCGCCGACGAGACCGGGGCCTTCTGGGAGGGCTTCTACCGCGAGCGCCCCGCCGTGTGGAGCGGGCGGCCGAACGCCCTGCTCGTCGACGTCGTCGGCGAGCTGGCGCCCGGCACCGCGCTCGACCTCGGCTGCGGCGAGGGCGGGGACGCCGTCTGGCTGGCCCGGCGGGGCTGGAGCGTGACGGCCGTCGACGTCTCGCCCACCGCGCTGGCGCGCGTGACGGCCGCCGCCGCGCGTGCCGGCGTGGGCGAGCGCGTGCGGGTCGAGCAGCACGACCTCGCCCGCACCTCCCCCACCGGGCGCTTCGACCTCGTCGCGGCGGCCTACCTGCAGTCGCCGGTCGAGCTGCCGCGGGGGCAGGTGCTGCGGGCGGCCGCCGCAGCGGTCGCGCCGGGCGGGCTCCTCGTCGTCGTCGAGCACGCCTCGGCGCCGTCGTGGGCGCCGTCCTCCGGGCACGCGCACGCCGGCTTCCCGACCGCGGAGGAGACGTGGGACTCGCTGGCGCTCGACCCGGGCCGGTGGCACCGGGAGCGGTGCGACACCCCCTCCCGCACGGTCACGCACCACGACGGGGCGAGCGCCACCGTCTTCGACAACGTCATCGCCGCGCGGCGCCGCGCCTGAGCGCGGTGCCCGCCGCGGAAACCCCGTTGCGGGCGCCTCGCGGGGTGTGGCGGACTGGGAGCCCACCACCCGAGGAGTCCCCCGTGCAGCGCACCTACCGCGTCGCCGTCCGCGGCCGGCTCACCGGCCTGGACGCCGCCACGCGCGCCGCCCTCACCGAGCGGCTCGACGAGCACTCGATCTTCAGCGCCGAGCACACCCCGACGGGCAGCCTCACCTACGAGGCCGACCTGCGGTTCTTCACGGTGCGCGTGCTCGTGGTGGAGGAGGGCGACGACCCCGCCGCCTGCGACGCCGCCGCCCTGGAGACCGGGCTGGTGGCGGCGGAGCTGCTGCTCGCCGAGCGCGGCCTGGCCGGCACGGGCCTGCGGGCCACGGCCACCAGCGTCGACGACGTGCACGCCCGCCTGCGCCGCTGACCGCCCCCGGCCAGACTGGCGCGATGACGCCGAGCAGCCGGTCGCGCAGCTACCCCCGCCCCGGCGCGGCGCTGTACGACGCCCTCCTCGCCCCCGCAGCGCTGCGCGCCGCCGAGCCGGCGCTCGACGACGTCGTCCGCACCGCCCCGCCCGGCGCCCGGGTGCTCGACGTCGGGTGCGGCGGCGGCCAGGCGCTGGCGTCGCTGGCGCAGCGCCGACCCGACCTCGTGCTGACCGGCCTCGACCCCTCGGCCCACCTCGTGTCCGCCGCGCGGCGCCGGGCCGGCGGCGCGAGCGTCGTGCGCGGCTCGGCCCTCGACCTGCCGCTGCCCGACGCCGCGTTCGACGTCGTGCTGGCCCTGTTCTCGCTCAAGGAGTGGCCCGACCGCGCCCGCGGGGTGCGCGAGGCCACCCGGGTCCTCGCGCCCGGTGGCCGCCTGCTGGTGGCCGAGCTGCACGCCGCGGCCCCGCGCGCGCAGTGGCAGGCCTTCATCGACCTCGGCCCGCTGCCCCGCCCGCTGGCGAGCGCCTTCGTCACCGCCACGCTGCACCCGGTCGTGCGCCGGGGCGTCTCGACGACCGAGGTCGAGCGGCTGCTGGCCGCGCCCGGCCTCGAGGCGGTGCAGGTCGAGGCCGACCCCGACCTGGCCGTCGCCCGGGGCCGCGCGCAGCGCTCCGCCTGAGCTAGCGTCCCGCGCGTGAGCGAGACGACGACCGCCGTCGACCTGGACCGCCACGTCTACGGCGACCCCGCGGCGAGGACCACCGTGGTCGAGCACGGCGACTTCGAGTGCCCCTACTGCGCGGCCGCGGCGCCGGTGCTGCGCCGCCTCGTCGACGGCTCCGACGGCGCGGTGCGGCTCGTCTTCCGCCACTTCCCGCTGTTCACCAAGCACCCGTTCGCGCTCACCGCGGCCCTGGCCGCCGAGGCGAGCGGCGAGCGCTTCTGGGACCTGCACGACCTGCTGTTCACCCACCAGGACCACCTGGCCGACGCCGACCTGGAGCGCTACGCGGCGCAGGTGGGCGCCGGGGCGGTCACAGGGGAGGCCGCGCAGGCGCACCGCCCGGCGGTCGAGGCCGACTACGCCGACGGCGTGCGCGCCGGCGTCCGGGGCACGCCCACCCTCTTCGTCGACGGCCGGCTCTACAGCGGCCGGGTCGAGCTGGCGGCCCTGCGGGCCTCGCTCGGCCTGGGCCGCTGACCGCTCAGCCCAGCGTCGGGTCGCGCCAGGGGCCGGTCGGCAGCGGCGGCGGGCCGGCGTCGTCGTCCACGGTGCACAGCGGTGACCGCTCGCCCAGGTAGCGCAGCACCAGCGAGCCGAGCACGGCCGCGAGCAGGGACGCGGCGAGGACGCCGATCTTGGCCTGGCTGCGCAGCGCCTCGTCGTCGAAGGCCAGGTCGGTGATGAACAGCGAGATCGTGAAGCCGATCCCGGCGAGCACCGCCCCGCCGACGAGGTGCCCGTAGCGCACCCGGCCGGGCAGGTCGCCCAGCCCCGTGCGCAGGGCCAGGGCCGCGAGCGCGGAGATCCCGACGGCGTTGCCGAGCAGCAGGGCGACCACCACGCCGATCGTCACCGAGGAGGTGGCGGCGTCGGCCAGGGCACCGGCGTCCAGCACCACCCCGGCGTTGGCGAGGCCGAAGACCGGCACGACGAGGTAGGCGCTCGTGGGGTGCAGGGCGTCCTGCAGCCGGTCGTTCGCCGGGACGGTGGCCCGGGCGGCGGTCGTCGCCAGGCGCACGCGCAGCGGGTCGGCGTGCTCGACCACGGCGGCGCCGTAGGTGCGCAGCCGCTCGCGCTGCTCCGGGTCGACCCGGGCGGCGGGCACGAGGACGCCGACCAGCACGCCGGCCAGCGTCGGGTGCACGCCCGAGGCGTACACCGCGCCCCACAGGGCGATGCCGACGAGCACGTAGGGCGCGAGCTGCCACACCCCGGCCCAGCGCAGCAGCGCCAGCACCACGACCAGCGCCGCGGCGGCCACGAGCGCCGGCACCGAGACGTCCTCGGTGTAGAAGACGGCCATCACGGTGACCGCGCCGATGTCGTCGACGATCGCGAGGGTGAGCAGGAACAGCCGCAGCTGGTCGGGGCAGCGCGGCCCGAACAGGGCCAGGACGCCGACGAGGAACGCCGTGTCGGTGGAGATGGGGATGCCCCAGCCGGCCATCTCGGGCCCCGAGGGGTTGAGCGCCAGGTAGAGCAGGGCGGGCAGCGCCAGGCCGCCGAGCGCCCCGAGGGCGGGCACGACGACGGCGCGGGGGTCGCGCAGCTCCCCCACCGTGACCTCGCGGCTGATCTCCAGGCCGACGACGAGGAAGAAGACGGCCATGGCGGCGTCGTTGACCCAGTGGCGCAGGTCCAGCGACAGCTCCCAGCCGCCCATCCGCCAGGCGCCCTCGGTGTGCCAGAACGCCTCGTAACCGGCTCCGGGGACGTTCGCCCAGACCAGCGCGGCCACGGTCGCCCCGAGCAGCAGCATCGCGCTGCCGGCCTCGGTGGCCAGGAACCGCCGCAGCGGCAGGGAGACGAACGGGACGGGGATGCTCACCCGGGGCGCCGGCCCCGGGCGCCCCGGCAGGGAGGCGGTCGTCGACGTGCTCACGGACCCCGACCCTGTCGCCTAGGCGCTGACGCTGTCCATCGCCTCGGCCGTGAGCGCCACCGAGCGCAGGCGGGCCTCGGTCGTGGGCGAGCCGTGGGCGACGATCAGCTCGTCGGCGCCGGTGTGGGCGCGGAAGGCCTCGAGGTACTCACGCACCTGCGACGGCGTGCCGGCGCCGGTGTAGGTCATCATCGAGTCGACGTGGGCGCCGGCCCCCGAGGCCAGGAACGCCTCGGCCTCGTCGTCGGAGAAGGTGCGCCCCCGGCCGAACAGGGCGGTGGCCAGGCCGCGACGGCGGGCCTGCAGCTGCTCGTTCGCCGCGGCCTCGGTGTCGGCGGCGATGACGTTGACGGCGGCGATCGCGTACGGCGCGTCCAGCTGCGGCGAGGGCGTGAACTCGCGGCGGTAGGTCGCCAGCGCCGCCTCCAGCGCCTGCGGGGCGAAGTGCGAGGCGAACGCGTACGGCAGGCCGAGGGCCGCGGCGAGGTGGGCGCCGAAGAGCGAGGAACCGAGGATGTACAGCGGCACCTTCGAGCCCCTGCCGGGGATCGCCTCGACGCCGGGCACGCGGGACTCCCCGGCCAGGTAGGCCTGCAGCTCGAGCACGTCCTGCGGGAAGGCCTCGGAGGCGGCGGGGTCGCGGCGCAGCGCGTAGGTGGTGCTCTGGTCCGAGCCGGGCGCGCGGCCCAGGCCCAGGTCGATCCGCCCCGGGTACATGGCCTCGAGGGTGCCGAACTGCTCGGCGATCGTCAGCGGAGAGTGGTTGGGCAGCATCACGCCGCCGGCCCCGAGCCGGATGGTCGAGGTGTGGGCGCCCACGTGCGCGATGAGCACGCTGGTGGCCGACGAGGCGATGCTCGCCATGTTGTGGTGCTCGGCGTACCAGACGCGGGAGTAGCCGTGCTCCTCCGCGGTGCGGGCGAGGGCCACGCTGGCGGCGATGCTGTCGCTGGCGGACGCCCCCGGGTCGATCGGGGCGAGGTCGAGGATGGACAGCGGCAGGGTCATCGCGAGGCCTTTCGGGACGAGGGGGTGCTCTGGCGCCAACGCCCCCGTCCGCCGATCACTTCCGCGCGCCGCAGCGGTCTGCCCCTCGGCACCTCACCCGCCGCTCCCGCTGGAGGAGCCCGTGCTCGACCTCGGGCCCGCCGCCGCGGAGGTGATGGACGTCGTGGTGCTCGACGAGCTGGTCCTGCACGGCTGGACCTCGCCCGCGCCACCGGGCAGCGCTTCGGCTGCGACCCCGGCTCCACGGCCGCCGTGCTGGCGTTCACCACCGAGGCGGCGCTGCCCGAGCACGCGGCGGGCCGGGAGGGGCTGTTCGGCCCGGTGGTGGCCGTGCCCGACGACGCCCCGGCGCTCGACCGCGCGCTGGGGCTCGCCGGTCGCGACCCGGCGTGGGCGCCGCCCGCCTGAGCAGGTGCCGGGCGCGACGCGAGGCGGGTTTGCGCCATGCTGTGACCCGTGGTCATGAAGCGCCTCGACCGGGCCGAGCTCGACGCCGAGATCGTCGAGGAGTTCGCCGCGGTGCTGCAGCGCGAGACCCCGCGCCTGGTGGCCGACCCGGCGGACCTGCTCCAGATGCGGGTGCGGAGCCTGGGCGTGGTCACCCGCACGCACGCGCGCCTCAGCGCCCCGCCGGACGAGGCGGCGACGGCGCCCTGGGTGCCGCCGGAGCCGTCGGCGGCGGAGGTCCCCAGCGACGAGATCGGACGCCGGCGCGCCCGGGCCGGCGTCCACCCGACGCAGTCGCTCATCGCCGCCAGCTGCCTGTTCCGCGTCGCCCTGCCGCGCCTGCTGGGCCACTACCGCGAGACCCCGCCCGAGGCGGTCGCGGTGGCGCTGGACGCCAGCATCGACGACCTCCTCATGGCCGCGGCGGTCGCCTACGTCGACGTCCTGCTCGACCGCATCAGCGAGGCCAACCTCGACGAGCGCCGCCGCGTCGCGCGCGACCTGCACGACCGCACCAGCCACGGGATCGGCGCCGCCATGCAGGGCGTCGACCTCGCGCTGCACGTCCTGCACACCGGCGGCGCCCCCGACCTCGAGCGCCTGGCCGCGACGCGGCAGCTGCTGCTCGACACCCTCAACGACGTCCGCGACATGGCGACCCGCCTGCGCGACACCGTCGGCGCCCGCGGGCTCGCCCAGTCCCTGCGCGAGCACCTCGACCACGTGGCGCCCGAGGGCCTGGCCGTCGCGGTGGTCCAGGAGGGCCCGGACGACGCCGGGGTGCTGCCCGGGTACGTCAAGGAGGAGGCGTACCTCGTGCTGCGCGAGGCGGTGCGCAACGCCCTGGCCCACGACAGCACCAAGACGCGGCTGGACGTCACGATCAGCGTGCGCGGCGGCGTCCTGCTCGCCGTGGTCGCCGACGACGGCGCCGGCTTCGACCCGGAGGCGGTCGACACGACCCGCTCGCTGGGGCTGTCGTCGATGCGCGAGCGCGCGGAGGGGCTGGGGGGCGGCGTCGCGCTGGAGACGGCGCCCGGGCGCGGCGTGCGCGTCGTGCTCACCGTCCCCTTCGGCGGAGGGCGGCCGTGAACTCCGGCGCCGCCGCGCCGGCCACGGTGCTGCTCGTCGACGACCACCGCATCTTCCGCGAGAGCCTGCGAGCGCTGCTCGACCTGCACGACGACGTCCAGGTCGTGGCCGAGGCCGGCTCCGGGGAGGAGGCGGTGCGCCTCGCCGGAGCCTTCGCGCCCGACGTCGTCCTGCTCGACGTCGAGATGCCCGGGCAGTCGGTCCTCACCACGCTGGCCGACCTGCGCCGCGCCGTCCCCGACGCCCGCGTCGTCGTGCTGACCATGCACGAGAACACCTCGCTGGCCCGGCTGCTGCTGCTCCAGGGCGCCTCCGCCTACCTGATCAAGACCATCGGCCACCACGAGCTCGTGGCCGCCATCCGCGCGAGCGTGGCCACCGAGCCGGAGGTGCTCACGCTCTCGCTCGTGCACCGCGCCCCCGCGGGGCTGGTCGGCGAGCACGACGTGCCGGTGCTCACCGGGCGCGAGGTCGCCGTCCTCGCCCTCGCCGGGCAGGGGCGCTCCGACGCGGAGATCGGCGCGGAGCTCCAGCTCGCCGAGGGCGCCGTGGCGCGCCACCTGGCCGTCGCCACCGCCAAGCTCGGCACGGCCACCCGCACGGACGCCGTCCGCCGCGCTGCCCGGCTCGGGCTGATCGGCCCGCCGAGCGCTCGGTGAGGCCCAGCGGGCCCCCGGTGGTGGCGCTCGGGGCCGGGGAGGGCCAGGCTCCCCCCATGCGCGCTGCGATCATCGACGAGCCGGGCCAGGTGCGGGTGGGAGAGGTGCCGGACCCCTCCCCGGGAGCCGGGGAGGTCGTCCTGCGCGTCGGCGCCACCGGCATCTGCGGCACCGACCTGCACATCGCGGCGGGCCAGTTCCCGCCGTCGCCCTACCCCCTCGTGCCCGGGCACGAGTTCAGCGGCGAGGTGGTGGCCGTGGGCGCCGACGTGCCCGGCGCCGCGCACGGCGGCGTCCAGGTCGGCGACCGCGTGGCGGTCGACCCGTCGCTGTTCTGCGGGCGCTGCCGGTTCTGCCGCGTCGGGCGGGGCAACCTCTGCGAGTACTGGGGCGCGGTCGGCGACACCGTGGACGGCGCCTTCGCCGAGTACGTCGCCGTGCCCGCCGCGAACTGCTACCGCATGCCCGACGACATGACCTTCCGCCAGGGCGCGCTCGTCGAGCCGCTCTCGTGCGCGGTGCACGGGCTCAACCGCATCGGGGCCGAGGCCGGGGAGTCCTTCCTCGTCGTGGGCGCCGGCACGATGGGGCTGCTCATCCAGCAGCTGCTGCAGCGCAGCGGCGCGCGCGTCGTCGTCGTCGACCGCAACCCCGACCGGCTGCCCCTGGCGACCCAGCTGGGGGCCGCCGCCACGGCGACCGACATCGCCGAGCTCGACGGCGAGCTGTTCCAGGCCGCCGTCGACGTCACCGGCGCCGTGCCGGCGATCGAGGGCGCCCTCGGCGCGCTGGACCGCGGCGGGCGGATGCTCGTCTTCGGCGTCGCGCACGCCGACGCCCGCGCCGCCGTCCCGCCGTTCCGGGTCTACAACGACGAGCTGAGCATCATCGGCTCCATGGCCGTGCTCCACAGCTTCGGGCCGGCGCTGCAGCTCATGGCCTCCGGGGCCGTGACGGTCGACCCGCTGCTGACCCACGCGCTGCCGCTGGCCGAGTTCCCCCAGGCGCTGGACCTCATGCGCAGCGGCGCCGGCGTCAAGGTGCAGGTGCTGCCCGGCCAGCGATGAGTTCCGGTCGGCGGTCGAGTCCTCCTGCCCGACACCACGACCGACCCGAGGAGACCTCCCGTGGGACGCATCGCCGCAGCCCTGTTCACCACCGTCGACGGATCGGCCGAGCGGCCCGACCGCTGGCACATGCCCTACTTCGACGACGCCATGGGCCAGGCCGTCGACCGCCACACGGCACGCTGCGAGGCCTACCTCATGGGGCGCGGCCTGTACGACCAGTGGTCGCAGTACTGGCCCGGCAACGACACCGACGACTTCGCGGAGTTCATCAACCCCATCCCGAAGTTCGTCCTCTCCACGACCCTGGAGACCGCCGACTGGCAGGGCACGACGATCCTGCGCAGCCTCGACGAGGTACGGGCGCTGCGGGACCGCACCGAGGGCACCATCGGGCTCTCCGGCAGCCTCACCACGGTGCGGTCGCTGCTCGAGGCGGGGCTGCTCGACGAGCTCGACCTGCTCGTCGACCCCATCGTCGTCTCCGGTGAGCGCCGCTGGACCGACGAGCTGGGGCGGACGCCGCTGGACCTGCTGTCGTCGGAGGCGCTGCCCACGGGCGTGCTGCACCTCGTGTACCGGCCGGTGCGGGAGAGCTGAGACCCGTTTCGCCGGTCAGTGCCCGCGCCGCTGCGGGGCACTGACCGGAGGCACCCAGGCGGGGAAGCCCACGAACCGCCAGTACGCCGTCTCGATCCCGTGCGGGTCAGCGCCAGCGCTGGCTAGGTTCGGTACATGAGGGGCAGCGGCGGGGCTCGCATGAAGGTCTGGACGTGGTGGGGACGTGACCCCAGCAGCCTCGAGGACCTGATGTTCCTCGTCGCGTGCGCGACCCAGAAGGAGCTGCACCAAGTTGGCGTTCGTTTGGGTCTCCCCAAGCCGCACGGTGGGTATGGCCGCTTGTCGGAGCAAGACGCTGACTTCACGCGCGCTGCCGAGTCACCGGGGACTCTCCTGTGGCGGGAGTTGGGTGACAGCGGGGAGTGGGGCGATGAGTTGGCGCTCGATAAGTTGCGGCAGCAGTCCACGATCAGGGAACTGAGGGCAGGGCGTCTCCGCGAGCCGGTGCGGCGGCCCAATCAATCCAACTGATGCAGCCGTGGCTGGTCGAGCACACTTGGGTGACAACACCCTCGTCAAGCCGGCCTGGGTTCCGCCGGTCAGGCCGCGGAGGGGTGCTGGCGCTGGGTCCAGGCCTGGATGAGCTGGTCGAGGGCGGGCATCCAGGGTGGTGGTGGCACGCGCGGTGAGCCGCGGTCGGGTGGGTGCCAGATGACCTGGGCGCCGGTGAGCTCTGCGCGCCAGCCCTGGCGGTGGACGAGGCGGTGGTGGTACCCGCACAGCGCGGTCCCGTTCCGCTCGCTGGTCGCTCCTCCTGCGCTGTAGGCGGTCAGGTGGTGGAGCTGGCACCAGCCGACCGGCCTCGTGCAGGTGGGGAAGGTGCAGCCCCCGTCGCGGGCGAGGACCGCCCTGCGGATCTTGGTGGGGAACGCGTACACGCTCCGCCCGACGTCCAGCGGACTCCCATCCCGGTCGACGAGGACGGGGACGACCTCCGCGTCACACGCCAGGACCCCC
>NZ_JBZYWI010000053.1:0-20061 GCF_058932755.1 Quadrisphaera sp. DVD1 | reverse complement strand
GCGGGCCACCCACGCGCCGGGCCCGGCGCCGGTCAGCTCGCGGTACCGGTCCCGCGGGGTCGTGCTCATGCCGCCTCCACGATCGCCACGACGCCCTGCCCGCCGGCGGCGCACAGGGAGATCAGCGCCCGGCCGCGCCCGTGCGCGGCCTTGTGCTCGGCCACCAGCTTGGCCGTGGTGGCGAGGATCCGTCCTCCGGTGGCGGCGAAGGGGTGCCCGGTCGCCAGCGAGGAGCCGGTGACGTTGAGCTTCGCGCGGTCCACCCGGCCCAGCGGCGCGTCCAGGCCGAGGACGCCCGTGCAGTAGTCGGCGTCCTCCCACGCGGCGAGGGTGGCCAGCACGGTCGAGGCGAAGGCCTCGTGGATCTCGTAGCGGTCGAAGTCGGCCAGGGTGAGGCCGTTGCGGGCCAGCAGCCGGGGGACGGCGTGCACCGGGGCCATGAGCAGGCCCTCGCCGCCGTGCACGAAGTCGACGGCCGCGACCTCGGCGTCGACGAGGTGGGCCAGCACCGGCAGGCGGCGCTGCGCCGCCCACTCGTCGCTGGCGAGGAGCACCGCCGAGGCGCCGTCGGTGAGCGGCGTGGAGTTGCCCGCGGTCATCGTCGCCTCGGCCCCCTCGACCCCGGGGGTGCGGAAGACCGGCGCCAGGCGGGCGAGCGCGTCGGTGCTGGTGTCCGGGCGGAGGGTGTCGTCGCGCACCAGTCCCAGGTAGGGGGTGACGAGGTCGTCGAAGAAGCCCCGGTCGTAGGCGGCGGCCAGGCGGTGGTGGCTGGCCGCCGCCAGCTCGTCCTGCGCCTGGCGCGTCAGCCCCCAGCGGGCCGCGGTGATCGCCGCGTGCTCCCCCATCGACAGGCCGGTGCGCGCCTCGGCGTTGCGCGGCACCTGCGGGCGCAGCTGGCCCGGGCGCAGGCCCGCGAGCGCGGCGAGGCGGGCCCGCGGCGTGCGGGCCGCGCGCAGGGCGAGCAGGACGCCGCGCAGGTCGTCGTCGAGGGCCATCGGGGCGTCGCTGGCGCTGTCCGCACCGCCGGCCACCCCGGACTCCACCTGGCCCAGGGCGATCTTGTTCGCGACGAGGACGGCGGCCTCCAGCCCGGTCGCGCAGGCCTGGGAGACGTCGTAGGTGGGCGTCGCCGGGTCGAGCGCGGTGCCCAGCACCGCCTCGCGGGTGAGGTTGAGGTTGCGGCTGTGGCGCAGCACGGCGCCGGCGGCGACCTCCCCCAGCCGCTCGCCCTGGAGGGAGAAGCGGGCGACGAGCCCGTCGAGCGCGGCGGTCAGCAGGTCCTGGCTGGACGCCGCGGCGTAGCGGCGCCCGGCGCGGGCGAAGGGCGTGCGGTTGCCACCGACGATGGCGGCGAGACGCGGGCCAGCGGCCACGGGTCCTCCTCGGGACGGGGACCGGCGGAGCGGTCCGACGGTCGAAGGCTAGCCGGTACCGGCGGTAAGCGGTACCGGGTGTAGCGGGTAACCGCCTGCCGGAGGTACGGTGCGCCGGTGACCACCTCGGCCCCGGCCCAGCGCCCGGAGGACCGGCCCCCCCAGCGGCCGGCCGACCGGCGCAGCACGCGCTGGGAGGAGCACCGCCGCGCCCGGCGCGAGGAGCTCGTCGACGCCGCCCTGCGGGCGATCACGCGGCACGGCCCCGGCGTGGGGATGGACGAGATCGCCGCCACGGCCGGCACGAGCAAGACCGTCCTCTACCGCCACTTCGCCGACAAGGAGCAGCTCTACCTCGCCGTCGCGGCGCGGGTCGACCGCCGCATCGTCGGCGAGCTGCGGCGGGCGATCAGCGCGACGTCGAGCCCGCGCGCGGCGCTGGCCGCCGCGATCTCCACGTACCTGCGCCTGGTCGAGGACGACCCGCGGGTCTACCGGTTCGTCGTCTCGCGCCCGGGCGTGGACCGCCTGGGCACCGACCCGGTGACCGGTCTGACCGCGGCGATCAGCGCCGAGCTGGCCCGCCTCATCGCCGAGCACCTGCCCACCGGCCACCACCGCGCCTCCGCGTCCGCCCCCGCCACCGGCGCGTGGGCGCACGGCCTGGTCGGCATGGTGCGCGCCGCCGCCGACCACTGGGCCTCCAGCCCCGCCCGCCCGCCGGCCGCCGTCCTGGCCGAGCAGCTCACCGACCTGGCCTGGGGCGGCCTGTCCGCCGTGATCGCCACCGACCGCACCACCGACCGCACCACGCGCACGACCCGCACGCAGCTCGAGGAGGAGCAGGGATGAGCACCACCGCCGTCACCGGACCCGTGGAGGGCCCCGCCAGCACCGACGCCACCACGGACGCCGGCGCCAGCCAGGACGACGCCCGGGCGGCGGTCGAGGTCGCCGAGGCCGCCGGAGCCGGCACGCCCGCCGCCCGCCCGGTGCGCACCCGCGCGGGCGGGGCGGTCGCCCGGCAGGCACCGGACCTGGCCGCCGACCCCGACGACCTGCGCCGGGTGATGGACGGTCGCTGGCCGCACGTGCGCGACCGGGTGCGCACCGGCGTCCCGGCCGAGTACGCCCAGCCGACGGACCACCTCAGCACCGAGGAGCACCGCCGGCTGACCACCGAGCGGATCACCGCCCTGGCCGCCGGCGGGGAGCACCTGTACGGCTTCTCCTCCAAGGTCGGCGGCCGCGACGACATCGGCGCCCAGACCACGAACTTCGAGATGCTCGGGCTCGTCGACCTGTCGCTGACGATCAAGGCCGGGGTGCAGTGGGGGCTGTTCGCCGGCTCCATCCAGGCCCTGGGCACCGAGCGCCACCACCAGCGCTACCTGCCGGGCGCCCTCGACATGAGCCTGCCCGGCTGCTTCGCGATGACCGAGACCGGCCACGGCTCCGACGTCGCCTCGCTGCGCACCACGGCGACCTACGACCCGGCCACGCAGGAGTTCGTCGTCCACACCCCCGAGCCTGGAGCGCGCAAGGACTACATCGGCAACGCCGCCCGCGACGCCCGCCTGGCCGTGGTCTTCGCCCAGCTGGAGACCCTCGGCGAGCAGCACGGCGTCCACGCGCTCCTCGTGCCGGTGCGCGACGAGGACGGGCGGCCGATGCCCGGCGTCACCCTCTCGGACTGCGGGCGCAAGGCCGGGCTCAACGGCGTCGACAACGGGCGGATCGTCTTCGACTCCGTCCGGGTGCCGCGGGAGGCCCTCCTCGACCGCTACGCCTCGGTGGCGCCCGACGGCACGTACTCCTCGCCGATGGCGAACCGCAACGCCCGCTTCTTCACCACCCTCGGCGCCCTGGTCAAGGGCCGGGTCTGCATCGGCGGCGGCGCGCTGGCCGCCAGCCGGACCGCCCTGGCGATCGCCGTCGGCTACGCCGAGCGCCGCCAGCAGTTCCCGCGCACCGGGTCCGGCGGTGAGGAGGTGACCCTGCTGGACTACCGGACCCACCAGCGCCGCCTGCTGCCGCTGCTGGCGACCACGGTCGTGCTCGGCTTCGCCCAGGACGACCTCACGGCCGAGCTGCACCGGGTGCAGAACCCGGTGCTGCTCGGGCTGGACGTCGACGGCCCGGCGCAGCGCAGGCTCGAGGCCCTGGCCGCGGGCATGAAGGCGACCACCACCTGGCACGCCACCGCCGCGATCCAGGCGGCGCGCGAGGCCTGCGGCGGCGCCGGATACCTCTCGGAGAACCGCCTGCCGCAGCTGAAGGCCGACACCGACGTCTTCACGACCTTCGAGGGCGACAACACCGTCCTCATGCAGCTGCTGGCCAAGGCGCTGCTCACCGCCTACCGCGACTCCTTCGGCGACCTCGACCGGCTGGGGATGGCGCGTGCGGCCACCGGCGCGCTGGTGGAGACCCTCGCGGCGCGCACGCAGGCCCGGGCGCTGGTCGACCGGATCACCGAGGTGGCCCCCGGGCGCGACGGCACCGAGGAGCTGCTCGACCGCTCCTGGCAGCTGCGGACCCTGGCCTGGCGCGAGCGGCGGGTGCTGGAGACCCTCGCGACGCGGATGCGGCGGGCCAAGAGGGCCGGCGCCGACGCGTTCACCATCGCCAACGACGTGCAGGACCACATGGTCCGCGCCGCCCAGGTGCACATGGCCCGGGTCGTGGCCGAGTCCTGCGCCCGCGCCGTGGACGCCGCGAGCGACCCGCGGACCGCGGCGCTGCTGAGTCGGGTGCTCGACCTGCACGTGCTCTCGGACCTGGAGACCGACCGCGCCTGGCTCCTCGAGCGCGGCGGGCTCACGCCGGCCCGCTCGAAGGCGCTCACGGGCGTGGTCAACGACCTGTGCGCCCAGCTGCGCCCGCACGCCTCGACGCTGGTCGCCGGGTTCGGCATCCCGCGCGAGTGGCTGGGGGCCGCCGTCCTGCGGTGAGCGCTCAGCGGCGGGCGGCGGCGGCCGGGCGCTGGGGCGCGGCGGAGGCGTGCCGGCGGGCGGTGAGGAACAGCCGGTGGCACGTGATCACCACGCTGAGCCACGCCAGCCCCAGCGCCCAGGCGACGAGCACGTCGGTGAGCCAGTGGTGGCCCAGGTAGACCCGGCTGAGCCCCATCGTCGCGGCGAAGGCGACGGCGAGCACGACGGTGAGGGCGCGCGCCCAGGCGCGGTGCAGCCGGCGCACCACCAGGTAGGCGACGATCCCGGCGAACGCCACGGAGTTCAGCGAGTGCCCGCTGGGGAAGGACGCGCTGTGCTCGTACGGGGGCACGGCCTCGGCCAGCGGCGGCCGGGTGCGGCCCACGGCGACCTTGCCGGCCACGGTCAGGGCGAGCGAGCCGAGCATGGTGGCGACGACCAGCACCAGCGGCGTCCAGCGCCGCCACGCCCAGGACAGGACGATCGCCGTGCCGGCGGCGAGGACCGGCATCCCGACCGTGCCGCCGACGTTCGTGTACGCCGTGACCAGGGTGTTCATCGTCGAGGACCGGGCGCCGATCGCCGTGTCCAGCGCCGGCTGGTCCAGCCCCGCCACGCCGTCGGCCTCGACCACCGCGTCGTAGACCCCGCCGGCGAGGGCGGCGAGGGCGCTCGTGACGAGCAGGCCCACCACGAGGGTGAGCGCCAGCACCTGGTGCGGAGCCAGCCACCGCCCGGCGCGCACGACGAGGCGCGCACCGAGGCGGCCGAGCGCGGTGGGCCAGGCGGTGAGGTCGCGCCGCCCGACGAAGTCGCGCTCCCGGCCCTCCTCCAGCACCCGGTCCGCGCCGCTCGCGCCGGGTCGACCGTCGGGACCGGGAGTCGTCACGGCTCCATCGTGCGGGGCCGGCCCGGATCCGGCACGAGCGGCCGGGGGCTCAGGCGATGCTGGCGACGATGATCCCGGAGACGGCGAGCTGGAAGGCCGCCATGACGAGCACCGCGGGGTGCATCCGGTGCGCCGCCCCGCCGCCGCTCTCCGTGCCGCCGCTCTCCGTGCCGCCGGTCCCCGGGCCGTGGGCCCCGCCGAGCAGGTCCCCGAGCTTGTCGGGGGTGAGCCGGTCGAGGACGACGAAGGCGACCGCCTGCAGCACCACGCCGACCAGCCCGAAGACCACGGTGTAGGCCAGCGCGGTGCCGAACCCGCTCGTGGCGTTGCGCCAGATGGCCGTGAAGACGATGAGCCCCAGCCCGAGCGCACCCGCGGCCGACACGATCGCCGCGCCGGGCTCGCCGTCGCGCCACACGCGCTGGGCGAGCTTGCCGGGCGTGAGCAGGTCGAGCACCCAGAACCCGGCGAGGAGCAGGGCGAGGCCGACCCCGGTGTAGGCGGCGGCGTAGCCGACGGCGGCGAGCATCAGGAGCTCCTCCATTCCTCGACCTGCGCCGGCAGCGGGGCCGGGCCGTCGATGTAGTGCGGCACGAAGCGCGCGAAGTGGTCGGTGATCGGGGAGTTGCTCTCGCGGATCCCGCAGCCGGCGGCCTTCCCGTCGACGACCCAGGAGCCGACGACGGCCTTGCTCCCGTCGAAGTCGGGCATCGGGACGTACTGCTGGAAGCACCAGCCCTCGGCGCCGTAGCTGCCCGGCTGCGTGAGCACGAGGTCGTCCGCCTTGATCGCGATGCTGTCGCCCTCGCGGCCGTGCAGCGGCTTGCGCACCCACTCGCGCAGCGAGCCGGGGTCGTCGAGGTAGGCGGGCAGGAGGTTCTCGTGGTCGGGGTAGAGCTGCCACAGCGCGGCGAGGAGGGCCTTGTTGCTCAGCACCACCTTCCACAGCGGCTCGACCCACACCGTCGAGCCGTCCAGGGCGTGCGCCCCGAACTCCTCGCGCAGCACGTCCTCCCACGGGTAGAGCTTGAAGAGGACGTCGATCGGCTCGTCGGAGAGCCCGACGAACCGGCGCGTGGCGGCGTCCCAGCCGATCTGCTCGACCTCCAGGCCGTAGGTGAGCCAGCCGGCCTGGATCGCCACGTCGCGCAGGTAGGCGACCGTCATCCACTCCTCGCCCGACTCCTCCGCCCCCAGGTGGGCCAGGTGCAGCGCCTCGCGGCCGGTGCGGGTGCGCACGCCGCGCCAGGCCTCGACGAGGCGCTCGTGCAGGCTGTTCCACTGGTCCCACTCCGGGGCCGTCTCCTGGAGCCAGTACCACTGCGCCACCGCGGCCTCCACGAGGCCGGTGGGGGTGTCGGCGTTGTACTCCAGCAGCTTCGCCGGCTGGTCGTCGCGGCCGTCGAAGCGCAGGTCGAAGCGCCCGTAGACCGACGGCGGGTCGGCGGCCAGCGACGCGCGCACGGCCTCCAGCGTCCCCGGGGGGAGCCCGAGGTCGCCCAGCGCGCCGGTGGCGAGGTGGTGCGCGGCCTGCACGCACATGCCGTGCAGCTCCTCGGTCACGGTCTCCAGGTGCTCGACCTCGTCCGTGCTCAGCGCGTAGGCCGCCGACTCGAACCAGTACGGCACCGACACCCCGCCGGGCAGCTCGGTCATCGGGTAGGTCAGCCCGACGGCCTCGACCTTCTCCCGCCACCCCTCGCGCGGCGAGACCCGCGAGCGCCTCACGAGCCGGCGATGCCGCGGTTGCTGCCGCCGAACCCGCCGCGGCTGACCGTGGTGACCTTCCCGCCGCTGCCGGCGGCCCGGCTCACCGACGTCGGGCTGACCCGCCCGCCGTCGGCGGCCGCGCCGCCACGGACGTACCCGCCGTCGCGGGGAGCCGAGCGCACGTAGTCCGAGCCCGAGCGGTAGCCGGTCAGCGGGGCGCCGATCGCCGGGAAGCGCGAGCCCATGAGGAAGAAGTACCAGAGGCCGACGCCGCCGAAGCCGCCCGAGCGGCCGTCGTCGTCGTCGCACTGGTCGTCGGGGATCCGCTGCTCGGTCTCGGGGTCGACGCAGATCCCCTGGTACTGGGGGTCGTCCTCGGCCGTGGAGCAGCCGGTCAGCGACGTGGCCAGCATCGAGGTCACGACCAGCGGGACTGCGAGCGACTTCTTCACGCGACTCCTCCCGCCCCGGTCCGGTGACCGGTCGCAGCACCATCCTCGCCCACATCCACGCCCACATCCACGCCGACATCCACGCCGACATCCCCGCCCACGTCCCCGCCGGGGACGAGCTCGGCGACCAGGGCGCGCAGCACCGGCTCGAGGGGGGCGTCGACGCGGACGACGGCCTCGGCGTCCCCGCGGGTGGGCCCGGCGTTGACGACCGCCACCGGCTGCCCGGCGCGGGCCGCGGCGCGCACGAAGCGGTAGCCGCTCATCACCGTCAGGGACGAGCCGAGCACGAGGAGGGCGCGCGCCGCCGCCAGGCGGTCGAAGCAGTCGGTGACGCGGGCCTTGGGCACGCTCTCGCCGAAGAAGACGACGTCGGGCTTGAGCACCCCGACCTCGCACACGGGGCAGGGCACGACCCGGAAGTCCGCCACCGCCTCCTCGGGCAGGTCCACGTCGCCGTCGGGGTTGACCCGCAGCTGCCGCGCGAGGGCCGCGGCGCGCTCGGCGAAGCCGGGGTTGGCCTCGCCCAGCCGCCGGTCGAGCTGCGCGCGGGGCAGCGAGGCGGTGCAGTCGAGGCAGACGACGCGGTCGAGGGTGCCGTGCAGCTCCACCACCCGGCCGGAGCCCGCGGCCTGGTGCAGCCCGTCGACGTTCTGGGTGATCACCGAGCCGACGAGGCCGGCGCGCTGCAGCGCCGCGAGCGCCCGGTGGGCGGCGTTGGGGCGCGCGCGGGCGATCTGCACCCAGCCGACGTAGCTGCGGGCCCAGTACCGCTGGCGCCCGGCGGGGCTGCCGACGAACTCCCCGTAGGTCATCGGGGTGTGCTGGCGCAGCGAGCCGGTGGGGCCGCGGTAGTCCGGGATGCCGGAGCCGGTGGACATCCCCGCGCCGGTCAGGGCGAGGACCCCGCCGCCGGAGACCAGGGCGGTCAGGGCGGCGAGGTCCTCGTGCACCCCGGCAGTGTCGCTGACGACGTGCTCCCCCGCGGGCTCAGACGCTCGGCTGGTGCCCGTCGTCCGCCACGTCGGGCAGCATCACCTCGGCGGCCTGGTCGGTCGGCAGCTCGGAGTTGCCGGGGTCGGCGTTCGCCCCCGGGAGCCCACCGGTCTTGCCCGCGCCCTGCTCGTGCCCGTGTTCGCTCATGACCGGTCCCTACCCCGCGGCGCCGGGGCGACTCCTGCTCGCCGCGCGGCGGGGGCAGGTGGTGGCCGCGCGGGGGCAGGCACCACGATGACCCGATGGACGCGTTCCGCCTCGGTCTCGTCGTGCACCCCACCCGGGACGTCGCGGACGCCGTCGGGCAGGTCGCCGCGTGGGCCGCCGAGCACGGGGTGGAGCTCGTCGGCGACCGGGCGGCGTCCGCGCGCCTGCCCGCCCCCGTGCGGCGGGTGGACGCCGAGGAGCTGGCCACGACCTGCGACGCCCTCGTCAGCCTCGGCGGCGACGGCACGATGCTCGGCGCGCTGCGGATGGTGGTCTCCCGCCCGGTGCCGGTGCTGGGGGCCAACCTGGGCAACCTCGGCTTCCTCGTCGAGGTCGACCCGCCCGAGCTGCCCGAGGCCCTGGCGCGCCTGGCCGCCAAGGAGTTCACCCTCGAGCCGCACCCGTGCCTGCGGATCACCGTCGACGGCAGCGAGCACGTCGCGTTCAACGACCTCGCCCTCGTGCGCACCCCGGGCACCGGGATGGTCGGGGCGAGCCTGTCCGTGGAGGGGCGCCGCTACGGCCACTACCGCGCGGACGCCGTCGTCGTCGCCACCCCCTCGGGCAGCACCGCCTACAGCTACGCCGCGGGCGGGCCGGTCGTCTCCCCCGCGGCCGACGTCCTGCTCGTGACCCCGTCAGCGCCGGCGCAGGGCGTCGCGCGGCCGCTGGTCATCGCCGGAGAGGAGCGCCTGGAGCTCGGGCTGCTGCCCGACAGCGGCGCGGTGTCCCTGGAGGTGGACGGGACCCTCGTCGGCACCCTGGCGCCCGACGGTCGCATCACCGTGCGGCGCCAGCGCGAGGCCGGGCAGGTGGTGCGCCTCGACGCCCGCGCTCACCAGGGCATCCGCACGCTCAAGCTCAGCCTGCTCGACCTCCCGCTGCTGCCCGAAGAGCTGCGCCAGCTCATCCCCGGCGACGTCAGCGCCGCGCGCGAGCGCTACCGCGGGACGCTGTGACGGCGGACGCCCCCGGCATCAGCCGGGCGCGCCGCCGAGGACGAGGTGGAGGTCCTCCAGCTGCGCCAGGGTGTGGCTGCCGACCGGGTGGCCGTCGATGAGGATCGGCTGCAGGTCGATGAGCACCAGCGAGCGGCCGTCGGCCCGGTCGATGCCGATGTTCCCGCGACCCGTGACGTCGGGGGCCAGCCCGGTCTCGGCGACCATCGCCAGGGAGCTCGTGGTGAGGGCGAGCAGCTGGCGGTCCAGCGCGGGGTACCGGGCCAGCGCCCGCTGCAGCGCCTCGCGGTCGATGCGGTGCTGCAGGGCCGGGAAGACCTCGTGGAGGTCGTCGTACTCGTAGTAGGGCTGCACGAGCTGGACCACCCGGCTCGCAGGCCGGTGCGGGTGCGGGCCGACGACCACGCTCTGGGGCGCGGCCACCGCGCCCAGGTACCGGTGCACCAGGTCGGCGCGGCTCTGCTCCCGCTGCGCCAGGAGCTGGCGCGTCTCCTCGGGCATCCTCGCGCTGGCCTTGTGGACCTTGGTGACCGTGCCGTCCCGGAGGTAGGCGATGTAGTGGCCGCCGGCTCCGGCGAACGCGGTGCCCGCAGGCAGGCGCCGACCGATGAGCGCCAGCGTGAGCGCCGGACTGATCGCCGCACCGTCGTAGACGAGCGTGGCCGCGCGCCGCGCCAGGCGCCCGCGCCGGCTGGCCTGCAGGGCGCGGAACACCGACCCGTGCTCGGCGCACGACGCCTGCGCCGCGCAGGTCTCCAGGAAGTCTCCGGCGGAGCGCCTCCTCCTCCGCAGCGCCGAGGACGAGAAGGGGACCTGGACCGCAGGCTTCGCAGCGGTGAACACCATGTGAACGGACGCTAGCAGCGCGGACGGCCGCGTGGGGGCTGCTGAAGGGGCCCGTCCACGGCGCGGCACCGCTATGACCTGCATGATCGACGGAGGGTGACGGCATGCGGGCCCGTGGTCACGAGATGGGCGCTGTGGCCGTGCCGGAGCGGTAGCGGCGCCGACCCGGGGTAGGAGCGGCGCATGAGCGAGGCTCCCACCAGCGCCCTGGTCACCGACGCACCGGTCGGCGACCTCGAGGTCGTCCACCTGTTCACCGACGGCCCGATGCCGACCGGGGTGGGCGTCTCGCGCACCGGCCGGGTCTTCGTCTGCTACCCGGAGTGGGGCGACGACGTCGCCTTCACCGTCGGCGAGCTGCGCGACGGCCAGGTGGTGGCCTACCCCGACCAGCGCTGGAACGACGCGCGCGCGCAGGACCAGGCCGACGCGCTGGTGTCGGTGCAGAGCGTCGTCGTGGACCCGGCCGACCGGCTGTGGCTGCTCGACACCGGCTCCCCGATGTTCGAGCCCACCTCCCCCGGCGGCCCGAAGCTCGTGCGGGTCGACCTGTCCACCGACACCGTCGAGCAGGTGATCACCTTCCCGGCCGACGTCGCCCTGCCCACGACGTACCTCAACGACGTGCGCTTCGACCTGCGCCGCGGCGAGGCGGGCGCGGCGTACATCACCGACTCCTCCGACTCCGGCCCCAACGGGATCATCGTCGTGGACCTCGCCACCGGGGCGAGCTGGCGGCGCCTGCACGAGCACCCCTCCACCAAGGCGGAGGTGCCGCCGGGGCTGCGGATGGTCGTGGAGGGCCAGGAGTTCACCGAGCGCGCCGAGGACGGCTCGACGTCGCCGCTGACGATGGGCGCCGACGGCATCGCGATCACCGCGGACGGCGCCCGGCTCGTCTACTGCCCCCTCGCGGCCCGCCACTGGTACAGCGTCGCCACCGACGCGCTGTGGGACGCCGACCTGCCCGAGGAGGGCGTGGCCGCGACCGTCGTCGACGAGGGCGACAAGGGGTCGGCGTCCGACGGGCTGGAGACCGACGACGCGGGCCGGCTCTACGCCACCGCCGGGGAGGTCAACGCGGTCCTGCGCCGGGGCCCGGACGGCGCCTGGGAGACGCTCGTCCACTCCCCCGCGCTGCTGTGGCCCGACACGATGAGCATCGCGTCCCACGACGGCGGCAGCTGGCTGTACGTGACGGCGAACCAGCTGCACCGCCAGGCGAAGTACCGCGGGGGCACCGACGAGCGCCGCCACCCCTACGCCCTGCTCCGGGTCGCGATCGACGCCGGCCCGGTCGCCCTCACCCGCTGAGAGAGAGTGTCAGGACGAGGGCGCTCCGGAGCACGCCCTCGTTCTGGCACTCGCAGGGCGGACGCCCGGGCGGCGCCTAGGGTGGACGCCAGCATGGAGACCGCGAGCGCCCCGCCCGAGCACCCCCGGCCCCCGGTCCCCGCGCCGGCGGTGGCCGACCTCCAGGCGCGCCTGTCAGGGGTGGGGCTGCGCGACGCCGCCCGGCTGCAGCGGCGCCTGGACGGCCTGCGCCGCACCCGCGACCCCCAGCGCCGCGAGCGCGACCTGGCCGGCCTCGCGCGGTCGGTGGAGCAGGCCGAGGCGGCGCTGGAGCGGCGGCGCGCGGCCGTGCCGGCGATCGTCTACCCCGAGCAGCTGCCGGTCAGCCAGCGCCGCGAGGAGATCGCGGCGGCGATCCGCGACCACCAGGTCGTCGTCCTGGCCGGCGAGACCGGATCGGGCAAGACCACGCAGCTGCCCAAGATCTGCCTGGAGCTGGGCCGGGGCGTGCGCGGGATGATCGGCCACACCCAGCCGCGGCGGATCGCCGCGCGCAGCGTGGCGGAGCGGGTGGCCTCCGAGCTCGGCGGCGCCGTGGGCGGGGTGGTGGGCTACGCCGTCCGCTTCACCGACCAGGTCGGCCCGGACAGCCTCGTCAAGCTCATGACCGACGGCATCCTGCTCGCGGAGATCCAGCGCGACCGCGAGCTGCGGGCCTACGACACGATCATCATCGACGAGGCCCACGAGCGGAGCCTGACGATCGACTTCCTGCTGGGCTACCTCGTCCAGCTGCTGCCCCGCCGGCCCGACCTCAAGGTCATCATCACCTCCGCGACGATCGCGACCGAGCGCTTCGCCGAGCACTTCGCCACCGACGCCGGCCCGGCGCCGGTGGTCGAGGTCTCCGGGCGCACGTTTCCCGTCGAGGTGCGCTACCGCCCCCTCGTGGAGGAGGTCGACGCGCTCGACCCCGACGACCCCGACGCCGACCCGGACGCCGACCCGGACGGCGGCCCGGTGCCGACCGGCGTCGTGCGCGACCAGACCGAGGCGGTCGTGGACGCCGTCCGCGAGCTCGCCGCCGAGGGCCCGGGCGACGTGCTCGTGTTCCTCTCCGGCGAGCGCGAGATCCGCGACACCGCCGACGCGCTCGAGCGGGAGGTGGGCGAGGGCGCGCTGCGGCACACCGAGGTGCTGCCCCTGTACGGCCGCCTGAGCGCGGCCGAGCAGCACCGGGTCTTCTCCTCGCACACCGGGCGGCGGGTGGTGCTCAGCACCAACGTGGCCGAGACCTCGCTGACCGTGCCCGGCATCCGCTACGTCGTCGACACCGGCACCGCCCGGATCAGCCGGTACTCCCTGCGCACGAAGGTCCAGCGCCTGCCGATCGAGCCGGTCAGCCAGGCGTCGGCGAACCAGCGCGCCGGGCGCTGCGGGCGCGTGGCCGAGGGCATCTGCATCCGCCTCTACAGCGAGGCCGACTACGAGGCCCGCCCCCGCTTCACCGAGCCGGAGGTGCAGCGCACCAACCTCGCCTCGGTGATCCTCCAGATGGCGTCCCTGGGCCTGGGCGAGGTGGAGGCGTTCCCCTTCCTCGACGCCCCGGACCGCCGGCAGGTGCGCGATGGCGTCGCCCTGCTGCACGAGCTCGGCGCCCTCGACCCCAGCCAGGAGGACCCCCGCAAGCGCCTGACGGAGACCGGGCGCCGGATCGCCTCGCTGCCGGTCGACCCGCGCCTGGCCCGGATGCTGCTCGAGGCCGACACCCGCGGCGTGCTGCCCGAGGTGCTCGTGGTCGTGGCCGCGCTGTCGGTGCAGGACGTGCGCGAGCGGCCGCTGGACGCCGCCGAGGCCGCCGCCGCGAGCCACCGCCGCTTCGCCGCCGAGCACTCCGACTTCGCCTCCCACCTGAACCTGTGGGCCTACCTCCAGGCCCAGGCCGCGGAGCGCTCCTCCAGCTCGTTCCGCCGGATGTGCCGCGCCGAGTACCTGCACTACCTGCGGATCCGCGAGTGGCAGGACCTCCACGCCCAGCTGCGCCGGATCGCGCGCTCGATGGGCATGGCCGTGGGCGACCGCGAGGACGGGATCCGCTCCGGCGAGGACCTCGTGCCGGTCCAGGACGCCCTGCACCAGGCCCTGCTGGCCGGTCTGCTCTCCCAGCTCGGCCTCAAGGACGCCACCGCCACCCGCCGACCGCAGGAGTTCGCCGGGGCCCGGGGCGTGCGGTTCGCCATCGCGCCCGGTTCGGTGCTGGGGAAGAAGCCGCCCGCGTGGGTGGTCGCCGGGGAGCTCGTCGAGACCTCGCGGCTGTGGGCGCGCACCGTCGCGCGGATCGACCCGCTCTGGGCCGAGGAGCTCGGCGGGCACCTCGTCAAGCGCAGCTACAGCGAGCCCCGCTGGGAGCGCCGGCGCGGCTCGGTCGTGGCCACCGAGCGGGTCACCCTCTACGGCCTGCCGCTGGTCACCGGGCGCACCGTGGGCTACGCCAAGGTCGACCCCGACCTCTCCCGCGAGCTGTTCCTCCGGCGCGCGCTGGTCGAGGGCGACTGGTCGGCCCACCACCGCTTCCTCGCCGACAACGCGGCCCTGCTGACCGAGGTCGAGGAGCTCCAGGCGCGGGCGCGGCGGCGCGACCTGCTCGTCGACGACGAGGTGCTGTTCGCGTTCTACGACGCGCGGATCCCCGCTGACGTGGTCTCGGCGCGCCACTTCGACGCGTGGTGGAAGCGCGAGCGCCGCACCCGCCCCGACCTGCTCAACCTGAGCCTCAACGACCTGGTCACGCCGGAGGCGGACGAGGTCGCCGAAGAGGCCAATCCCCTGACCTGGCAAAACGGAAGATTCACCCTCAACCTGACATACAGGTTCGAACCGGGCGCACCGGACGACGGCGCGACCGTCCACCTCCCGCTGGCGGTCCTCAACCAGATCACGACCACCGGTTTCGACTGGCAGGTGCCCGGTCTGCGCGCCGACCTGGTCACCGCGCTGCTGCGCGCGCTGCCCAAGCCGCTGCGGGTGCAGCTGGTGCCGGTGCCCGACACCGCCCGCGAGCTGGTGGACGCCCTGCCGGCCGGCCACTCCGACGACGAGGCGCTGGTCGACGTGCTGTCCCGGCTGCTGAGGGAGCGGCGCGGCGTGGTCGTGCCGCCCTCGGCGTGGGACTGGTCCAAGGTGCCACCCCACCTCCGCCTCACCTACGCCATCGAGGACGAGCGCGGCCGTGTCGTGGCCAGCGGGAAGGACCTCGACGCCCTGCGCGCCCGGCTGCAGCCGGCCCAGCGGAAGGCGGTCGCCGCGGCGGTGACGGCCACCGCCCCGGAGCTCGAGCGCCCCGCGCTCACCGGGTGGCCGGAGGACCTCGTCGTGCCCGAGACCGTCGAGCGGGTCGGGGCCGACGGCCGCCCGGTCGTGGGGCACCCGACCCTGGTCGCCGAGGCCGGGGGCCGGGTCGGGCTGCGGGTGCTGGCCACCGCGGCCGAGCAGGCCGCAGCGGGACCCGCCGGGCTGCGGGCCCTCGTGCGCCAGGCGCTGCCGTCCCCGACGAAGGCGGTGCTGGAGCAGCTGGCCACCCCCGCCCGGCTCGCGCTGGCGCGCAGCCCGCACGGCAGCGTCGACGCCCTGCTGGCCGACTGCACCGCCGCTGCCGTCGACGCGCTCGTGCAGCGGCACGCCGCTGCGCCGGTGCGCGACCGGGCCGCCTTCGACGCCCTGGTCGCCGCGGTGCGCCCGGAGCTCGTGGCGACGACCTCGGCGGTCCTCGCCGTCGTCCAGCGCGTGCTCTCCTCCGCCGCCGAGGTCGAGCGGGCCCTGGAGCGCACCACCGCCACGCTGGCGCTCCTGCCGTCCCTGGCCGACATGAAGGCCCAGCTCACCGGCCTGGTGCACCCCGGCTTCGTCGCCGAGACCGGCCAGGCCCGCCTGCCCGACGTCCAGCGGTACCTGCGCGGGATCCTCCGGCGCCTGGAGGTGCTCGACCGCGACCCCGTGCGCGACCGCGACCGCACCGGGATCGTGCAGCGCCTCGCCGCCACTTACGAGCAGACCGTCGCGTCCCTGCCGGCCCACCGCCGCTCGGGCGAGGACGTCCGCGCGGTGCGCTGGATGCTCGAGGAGCTGCGGATCAGCCTCTTCGCCCAGACCCTCGGCACCCCGACCCCGGTGTCGGAGAAGCGGATCACCGCGGCGCTGTCGGCCCTGCGCGCCTGACCTCGGCGTCCGCCGCAGCGCCCTCAGGCGTTCCCGGTGGCCACCATCGCGCCGAGCACCGCGTTGCCGACGGTCGCCAGGCGGTCGGGAGGAGCCGGGCGACCAGGGACACGGTGCCGAGGACCAGGGCCACGGTGCCGAGGACCAGGGCCACGATGCCGAGGACCAGGGCCACGATGCCGAGGACCAGGGCGGCCACGCCCGGGCCGTCGCCCGCCGAGGACGCGGGGGCTCAGGCCGCGGGGGCGGTGGGTCGCAGCACGGGCGGAGCACCCGGGCGGGCGCAGGAGGGCACCCCGGGTGCTCCGCCCTCACCGCGCGGTGAGGTCAGCGCGTGCGGCTCAGGCGGGCTCGCCGACCCCCGTGGGCTGGGCGGTCATCGTCGACCCGGTGAGGCCGCGACGCTCCAGCAGGGGCTCGATGCGCGGGCCCGCGCCGCGGAAGGCGCGGTAGGCGGTCATCGGGTCGACCGTGCCGCCGCGGGAGAGCAGCTCGCGCCGGAACGCCTCGCCGCTGGCGCGCTGGAGGCCGCCGTGCTCGGCGAACCACTCGACGGTGTCGGCGTCGAGCACCTCGCTCCACAGGTAGGAGTAGTAGCCGGCGCTGTAGCCGCCGCCGAAGACGTGGTTGAAGTACGTGCTGCGGTAGCGCGGCGGGACGAGCTCCAGCGCGATGCCGAAGCGCTCCAGCGCCTCGGCCTCGAACGCCTGCACGTCCTCCGCGGCGACCCGCTGCCCGGCGGGCAGCTGGTGCCAGGCCTGGTCCAGCAGCATCGCGGCGAGGATCTCCGTGGTGGCGAAGCCCTGGCCCCACGACTGCGCGGCCCTCAGCCGCTCCACGACGGCCGGGTCCAGCGGCTCGCCCGTCGCGTGGTGGCGGGCGTAGCGGGCCAGGACGGCGGGGTCCCAGGCCCACACCTCGTTGACCTGCGAGGGGTACTCGACGAAGTCGCGCGGCACGGTGGTGCCGGACAGGCGCGGGTAGCGGACGTCGGAGAGCAGGCCGTGCAGCGCGTGCCCGAACTCGTGGAAGGCGGTGTCGACCTCGTCGGGGGTCAGCAGCGCCGGCTCGCCGTCGGCAGGCCTGGCGATGTTGAGGTTGTTGACCACCACCGGGCGCGTGCCGAGCAGGTGGGACTGGTCGACGTAGTTGCTCATCCACGCCCCGCCCCGCTTGGAGTCGCGGGCGAAGAAGTCGCCGAGGAACAGGCCCAGGGGGCTCCCGTCGACGTCCGCGCCCGACTCCCTGACCTCCCACACCCGCACGTCGGGGTGGTAGACCGGCAGGTCGGTGCGCTCGGCGAAGGTCAGCCCGTACAGCTGCCCGGCGGCGAAGAAGATCCCCTCGGTGAGCACGGCGTCGAGCGCGAAGTAGGGCCGCAGCGCGTCGGCGTCGAGGTCGAAGCGCTGCGCCCGCACCCGCTCGCTGTAGTAGGCCCAGTCCCAGGGCTGCAGCGGCCCCTCGACGCCGTCGGCCGCCATCGCCGCGCGCAGCTCGACCTCCTCGCCGCGCGCGTTGGACACCGCCGAGGGCACCAGGGCCGTGAGCAGCTGCATGACCGTCTCCACCGAGCCCGCGGTGGAGTCGGCGATGACGTGCTCGGCGTGGCTGGCGGCCCCCAGCAGCGCCGCCCGCTCGGCGCGCAGCGCCGCGATGGCGACGACGAGCTCGCGGGTGTCGTGCTCGCCACCGCGGGCCCCGCGGGTGGTGGACGCCGTGAAGACCCGCTCGCGCAGCCCGCGGTCGCGCAGCGAGGCCAGCACGGGCTGGTCGGTCGGCAGGGCCAGGGGCAGCAGGTGCCCCTCGAGGCCGCGCGCACGGGCGGCGCCGGCCGCGGAGGCCAGCGCGCCTGCGGACAGGCCGTCGAGCTCCCCCTCGTCGAGGACGTGGACGGCCAGGTCGTTGGTCTCCTCCAGCAGGTGCGTGCCGAAGGCGGTGGTCAGCCGGGAGAGCTCCTCGTTGAGCGCGCGCAGCCGGGCCTGGTCGGCCTCGCCGAGGGCCGCGCCGGCGCGCACGTGGTCGGTGTGGTGGCGCTCGAGCACCCGCAGCTGCTCGGCGTCGAGGCCGAGCTCACCGCGCCGGGCGTGCAGGGCGTCGAGGCGGGCGAACAGCCGCGGGTCCAGGAGGATCGCGTCGGCGTGGGCCGCCAGCAGCGGAGCGACCTGCGCCTCCACCGCCCGCAGCTCCTCGCTGGAGGTCGAGCCGGTGAGGTTGAAGAACACGTTGGCCGCCCGGGCCAGCAGCTGCCCGGAGCGCTCCAGCGCCTCGACGGTGTTCTCGAAGGTCGGCTCGGCCGGGTCGGTGGCGATCGCCTCCACCTCGGCCCGCTGCTGGGCCATCCCCGCCTCGAGCGCCGGGCGGTGGTGCTCGGGGCGGATCCGGTCGAACGGCGGCAGCCGGAAGGGCAGCTCGCTCACCGTCGCGTAGGGGTTGCTCGGGTCCAGCGTCGTCGAGGAGTCCAGCACCCGCGCCACGCTAGCCGCAGCTCACCCTCCCGGCCCGGCGCCCAGCCCGGCCTCGCGGGCCCGCACGATCGCCGCCGAGCGGTCGGGCAGGGCCAGCTTGGCCAGGACGTTCGCGACGACGTTGCGCACGGTCTTGGGACTGAGCACCAGGCGCCGGCTGATGGTGGCGTTGTCGTAGCCGCGGGCGACGAGGTCGAGCACCTCCCGCTCGCGGTCGGTCAGGGTGGGGAAGACCGGCGAGCGCGCCGTCGGCGTCGCCGTGAGCTGCGCGACCGCCCGGGCGGCCACCTGGGGCCCGAGGATCACCTCGCCGTTGGCCACCGCCCGCACCGCCCGCTCCACCTCCTCCGGGCGCGCGCCCTTGAGCAGGTAGCCGCGCGCTCCCGAGCGCACCGAGGCGACGACGGACTCGTCGTCCTCGAGCATGGTCACCACGAGCACCCGCAGGCCCGGGTGGCGGCGCACGAGCTCGCGGGTGGTCTCCACCCCCGAGTCCTCGCCCAGGTGCAGGTCCATGAGGACGACGTCGACCTCCGCGTCGACCACCGCGAGCGCCTCGGCCGCGGACGCCGCCTGGCCGACGACCTCCAGGCCCTCCAGCGTGCCGAGCAGGGCGACCATGCCCAGGCGGAAGACGGGGTGGTCGTCGACGACGACGACCCGCACGCTCACCGCCGCGCTCCCGTGCCGACCGCCCCGACACCCGCGGCCGCCCCGACGCCCGCGGCGCGCCGCGGCAGCCGGGCCTCGACCCGCGCGCCTCCGGATTCCGCGGCGCCGAGGAGGAGCACCCCGCCCTGCTCCTCGGCGCGCTCGCGCATCGTCGCCGTGCCCACCCCGGCGGCAGCGCCCGGGGGCAGGCCGCGTCCGTCGTCCTCGACCACCACCCGCACCTCCGCCTCGGTCCCGACCACGGTGACGGTGCACGTCGCGGCGCCGGAGTGCCGGGCGGCGTTGGTCACCGCCTCGACGACGATGCCGTAGACCGCGGCGGCCAGCTCGGGCGCGAGCGCCCCCAGCTCCTCGGTCTCCTCGGGCTCCTCGGCGCTCCCCGTGCTCGAGCAGCGCACCGCCACGGCCAGGCCGCCGTGGCGGTGGCGCGCGGCGAGCTCCTCGAGCGCCGCGGGCAGCCCGCGCTCCTCCAGCGCGGGCGGGAGCAGGGTGCGCGAGAGCACCCGCACCTCCTCCACCCGCTCGTCGAGCTGGTCCTGCAGGGCGCGCAGCAGCTCCTGCGCCGCACCCGGGTCCGAGGCGAGCAGGTTGCGCGCGCCCTGCAGGCCCAGGCGGATGCCGGCCAGCGACGGCCCCAGCCCGTCGTGCAGCTCGCGGCGCAGCTCGCGGCGCTCCTCCAGGCGCACCGACGCCAGCCGGTCGCGGGCCCTCTCCGCCTCCTGCCCCGCGCGCACCAGCGCGACCCCGGCCGCGACCACCCCCGCGAGCTCCTCCAGCACGCGCTGGGCCCGGGCGCCGAGCGCCTCCCCCGGCGGCAGGGTCACCTCGAGGTCGCCGACGACCTGCCCGCCCCGGGTCAGCGGCACGGTGCGCACCGGTCCGCCGGGGTGGCTGCGCTCGCCCCAGGCCGCGGCCCGGACGCCGTCCAGGAGGAGGGTCACGCTCTCCAGGCGCAGCCCGGTGCCGAGGCCGGCGACGAGCCCGCTGAGCAGCTCGTCCGCGCTGCCGGCCAGGCCGAGCTGGCGGCCCAGGCTGCGCACGGCCCGGT
>NZ_JBZYWI010000052.1:0-20165 GCF_058932755.1 Quadrisphaera sp. DVD1 | reverse complement strand
GGGGCCGGCGCCGGCCGACGACCGCGCCCTCGTGGCGCTCGCCGCCGACCTCGACGCCCTCGACCCGCCCCTCGCCCGCCCCTCCCCCAGGAGCACCTCGTGAGCACGCTCAACACCCTCCCCGACGCCGAGAGCGCGCGGGCCGCGCTGACCGCCGTCCGCGCGGAGGTCGGCAAGGCCGTCGTCGGCCAGGACGGCGTCGTCACCGGCCTCGTCGTCGCGCTGCTGTGCGGCGGCCACGTGCTGCTCGAGGGGGTGCCCGGCGTGGCCAAGACCCTGCTGGTGCGGGCGCTGTCGGCGTCGCTGTCGCTCCAGGCGCACCGGGTGCAGTTCACGCCCGACCTCATGCCCGGCGACGTCACCGGGTCCCTGGTCTACGACGCCCGCAGCGCGCAGTTCTCGTTCCGCGAGGGACCGGTGTTCACGAACCTCCTCCTCGCGGACGAGATCAACCGCACCCCGCCGAAGACGCAGGCCTCGCTGCTGGAGGCGATGGAGGAGCGCCAGGTGACCGTGGACGGCGACCCGCGGCCGCTGCCCTCGCCGTTCCTCGTCGCCGCCACCCAGAACCCGGTGGAGCACGAGGGCACCTACCCGCTGCCCGAGGCGCAGCTGGACCGGTTCCTCCTCAAGCTCGTGGTGCCGCTGCCCGAGCGGGACGACGAGGTCGAGGTGCTCACCCGCCACGCGGCCGGCTTCGACCCCCGCGACCTGGCCGCGGCCGGCGTCCGGGCGGTCGCCGGGCCGGCCGAGCTGGCCGCGGCCACCGCGGCGGTGCGCACGGTGACCGTCTCCCCCGAGGTGGTCGGCTACGTCGTCGACGTCTGCCGGGCCACCCGCTCGGCGCCGTCCCTGCGCCTGGGCGCCTCCCCCCGCGCGGCGACGGCCCTGCTCGCGGCGAGCCGCGCCTGGGCCTGGCTGGCCGGGCGCGACTTCGTCGTCCCGGACGACGTGAAGGCGTTCACCCGCCCGGTGCTGCGCCACCGGGTGCAGCTGCGGGCCGAGGCCGAGCTGGAGGGCACGAGCGTGGACGCCGTCCTCGACGGCGTGCTGGCCTCCGTGCCGGTCCCGCGCTGACGCGGCGACCCCGGCGGATCGGAGGGCTCGGGATGGCGATCACCGGTCGGGCGGTGCTGCTCGTGCTGCTCGGCGTGGTGGCGGCGGCGCTGGCGCCGGGGCGGGCCGCCGTCGTGGCGTGGGCGCTGGCCGTCGTGGCGCTGGTGGCGCTCGACGCGGCGCTGGCGGGCTCCCCGCGCGCCCTCGTCGTGGAGCGGGTGCCGCCCGGCCCGGTGCGCCTAGGCGAGGACGCCGAGGCGGTGCTCACCGTCACCAGCACGGGCCGGCGGCGCCTGCGCGGGGTGCTGCGCGACGCCTGGCCGCCCTCGGCCGGGGCGCAGGGCGACCGCCACCGCCTCGACCTGCCGCCCGGCGAGCGCCGCCGTCTGACCACCGTGCTGCGCCCGACCCGGCGCGGTGACCGGGTCGTGGCGTCGGTGACCGTGCGCTCCCTCGGCCCGCTGGGGCTGGCCGCGCGCCAGGCGACCCTGCCGGCCCCCGGTGCGGTGCGCGTGCTGCCGGCCTTCCGCTCCCGGCGCCACCTGCCCGGCCGCCTGGAGCGGCTGCGGGCCCTGGACGGCTCGGCGAGCGTGCAGCTGCGCGGGCAGGGCACCGAGTTCGACTCCCTGCGCGACTACGTGCCCGGCGACGACGTCCGCTCGATCGACTGGCGGGCCACCGCGCGGCGCTCGGAGGTCGTCGTGCGCACCTGGCGGCCCGAGCGCGACCGCCGGGTGCTCGTCGTCCTCGACACCTCGCGCACCTCCGCGGCGCGGGTGGGCGACGAGCCGCGCCTCGACGCCGCGATGGACGCCGCGCTGCTGCTGGCCGCGCTCGCCTCGGCCGCCGGCGACCGGGTCGACCTGCTCGCCGCCGACCGCCGGGTGCGCGCCTCGGTCGCCGGTGTGCGCCCCCCGCACCTCATGCCCGCGCTCGTGCAGGCGATGGCGCCGCTGGAGCCGGAGCTCGTCGAGGCGGACTGGCCGGCCGTGGTGGCCCAGGTGCGCCGGCGGATGCCGCACCGCGGGCTCCTCGTGCTGCTCACCCCGCTGGAGGGGGCGGCGGTCGAGGAGAGCCTGCTGCCGGTGCTCGACGCCCTCGTGGCCTCCCACGCGGTCCTCGTGGGGTCCGTGGCGGACCCGGAGCTGGCGGCGATGGCCGCCGGGCGGGGCTCGGCGGACGCCGTCCACACCGCGGCCGCCGCCGAGCGGGTGCGCCTGGAGCGGGCGGCGCTGACCGCGCTGATGACCCGGGCCGGCGCCGAGGTGGTCGACGCCGACCCCGAGCACCTGCCGCCCCGCCTGGCCGACGCCTACCTCGCCCTCAAGGCCGCCGGCCGCCTCTGACGCCGCGCCGGGCCTCCGCTCAGCCGGCGACCGGCTGGACGTCGCCGGCCTGCTCGGCGCGCAGGTCGCCGGTCTCGCCCGCGGCGACCGCCCGGCGACCGAGCACCCCGCCGTAGGCGAGGAACGCGGCGAGGACGAGCGCCCCGATGGCGATCCGGGCCCAGGTCGGCAGGCCGCTGGGGGTGACGAACCCCTCGACCGCGCCGGAGACGGCGAGGACGACGACGAGCCCCATCGCCACGGTGATCAGCGCCCGGCCCTCCTCGGCGACGGCCCGCGCGCGCGGGCGCGGCCCCGGGTCGACCCACGACCAGAAGAGCTTCAGCCCCGCGGCCGCCGCGACGAAGACGGCGGTCAGCTCCAGCAGCCCGTGCGGGAGGATCAGGCCGAAGAAGACGTCGCCCCGGCCCGCGGAGACCATGAGCCCCGCGGCCGACCCCACGCCGAAGGCGTTCTGGAGCACCACCCACGCCGGCCACACCCCGGTGATCCCCAGCGCGACGCACTGCGCGGCGATCCAGGCGTTGTTCGTCCACACCCGGGCGGCGAAGGAGCCCGCGGGGTTCTCGGAGTAGTAGCCGGCGAAGTCCTCCTCCACGTACGCCCGCAGGTCCTCGGGGGTGCCCATCGCCGCGAGGACGTCCGGGCTGGTCGCCACCCACGCGCCCGTCGCGGTGGCGACGGCGCAGAAGACGGCCGCCACCGCGGCGGTCCACCAGCGGATGCGCCACAGGGCGGCGGGGAAGGAGACCACCGCGAACCGCGCGAGGTCGCGCCACACGGGCTCCCTCGCCCCCGCCAGCCGCGAGCGGGCGCGGGCCACGAGCGAGCTCAGCCGGCCGAGCAGGGCGGGGTCGGGCGCGGCCGAGCGCACCTGCGAGAGGTGGGTGGCGGTGCGCTGGTAGAGCAGCACGAGCCGGTCGGCCTGCGCGCCGTCGAGGCGGCGGCGGCGCAGCAGGGCCTCCAGCTCGGCCCACTCGCCCTCGTGCACCGCGGCGAAGGCCTCGACGTCCACCGGCGGACACTAGCCTGGACGCGTGCCTGGACGCGTGCCCCCCGGTGGTGGCGCGGCCGACGACCTGCTCCGGCTGCCCGAGAGCGTCGTCACCGGCGAGGCGGTGCAGCTGGAGCTGCGGCCGGCGTCCTTCCTCACCCGCGCCCTGGCGCTCGCCCTCGACGCCGTCGTCCTGCTCGCCCTCGGCACCGGCGGCGCGCTGCTGGTCGACCTCGCCACCACCGGGCTGGACGACGCGGCCCTCGGCGCGGTGTGGCTGCTCTTCGCCGTCGGCCTGCTCGTGGGCCTCCCCACGGCGTGGGAGGCGCTCTCGCGCGGCCGCTCGCCCGGCAAGGCCGCCGCGGGCCTGCGCGTGGTGCGCGACGACGGCGGCCCGGTGCGGGCCCGCCAGGCGCTGGTGCGGGCGCTGCTCGGCGTCGTGGAGCTGTGGCTCACCGTGGGCAGCGCCGCGGTGATCTGCTCGCTGGTCTCCCCGCGGGGCGAGCGGGTGGGCGACCTGCTCGCCGGCACCTACGTGGTGCGCGAGCGGACGCCGTCCTCGCGGGCCGCGCCGCTGGAGGCGCCGCCGGAGCTGGCGGGCTGGGCGCGCTCGGCCGACATCGGCCGGCTGCCGGACGACCTCGCCGTCACCGCCCGGCAGGTGCTGGGCCGCGCCGACCGCCTCCACCCGGACTCGCGGGCGCGGCTGCTCGGCGAGGTGCAGTCCCGCGTGCTCGCGCTGGTCGCCCCGCCCCCGCCGCCCGGCACCCCGCCGGAGCGGCTGCTGGCCGCGGTGCTCGTCGAGCGGCGCGAGCGCGAGCTGGTGCGGCTCACCGCAGCGCGCGAGCGCCGGGACTCCCTCGCGAGGGAGTCCCGGCGCCTGCAGGGGCTGTGAGGGCGGCCGCTCAGCGGCGGCCGGCCGTCAGTAGCGGTAGTGGTCCGGCTTGTACGGCCCGGCCACGTCGACGCCGAGGTACTCGGCCTGCGCCTTCGTGAGCTCGGTGAGCCGGACGCCGAGGGCCTCGAGGTGCAGGCGGGCGACCTTCTCGTCGAGGGCCTTGGGCAGCACGTGCACCGCGGTGGGGTACTCGTCCGGCTTGGTGAACAGCTCGATCTGCGCCAGGACCTGGTCGGAGAAGGAGTTGCTCATGACGAAGGACGGGTGGCCCGTGGCGTTGCCGAGGTTCAGCAGCCGTCCCTCGGACAGCACGATGATCGAGTGGCCGTCGGGGAAGGTCCACTCGTGCACCTGGGGCTTGATCTCGGTCTTGGTGATCCCGGGGGTGCGGGCCAGGCCGGCCATGTCGATCTCGTTGTCGAAGTGGCCGACGTTGCCGACGATCGCCTTGTCCTTCATCGCCGCCATGTGCTCGGCGGTGATGATGTCCTTGTTGCCGGTGGTGGTGATGAACAGGTCCGCCGTGGCCACGACGTCCTCGACCCGCGCGACCTGGTAGCCGTCCATGGCGGCCTGGAGGGCGTTGATCGGGTCGATCTCGGTGACGATCACGCGGGCGCCCTGGCCGCGCAGCGACTCCGCGCTGCCCTTGCCGACGTCGCCGTAGCCGGCGACCACGGCCACCTTGCCGCCGATGAGGACGTCGGTGGCCCGGTTGATCCCGTCGACGAGGGAGTGGCGCACGCCGTAGGTGTTGTCGAACTTCGACTTGGTCACCGCGTCGTTGACGTTGATCGCCGGGAAGAGCAGCGTGCCGGCCCGGTGCATCTCGTAGAGGCGGTGGACGCCGGTGGTGGTCTCCTCGGTGACGCCGCGGATGCCGGCGGCCAGGCGCGTGAAGCGCTGGGGGTCGGCGGCCAGGCTGCGGCGCAGCGTCTCGAGGATGACGCGGTACTCCTCGGAGTCGTCCTCGGCGGCGGACGGCACGGCGCCCGCGGCCTCGAACTGCACGCCCTGGTGCACGAGGAGGGTGGCGTCGCCGCCGTCGTCGAGGATCATGTTCGGCCCCTCGCCCTCGAAGGCGAAGACCTCCTCGAGGCACTGCCAGTACTCCTCGAGCGTCTCGCCCTTCCAGGCGAAGACGGGCGAGCCGGCGGGCTGCTCGGGCGTGCCGCCGCTGGACTCGGGGCCCACGACGACGGCCGCGGCGGCCTCGTCCTGGGTGGAGAAGATGTTGCAGGACGACCAGCGGACCTCGGCGCCGAGGGCGACCAGGGTCTCGATGAGGACGGCGGTCTGCACCGTCATGTGGATCGACCCGGCGATGCGGGCGCCGGCCAGCGGCTGCGACTGCGCGTACTCGGCGCGCAGGGCCATCAGGCCGGGCATCTCGTGCTCCGCGAGGCGGATCTGGTGCCGGCCGGACTCGGCCAGGGACAGGTCTCGGACCTTGTAGTCCATGGGTGCGTGGGCCTCTCTGGGCTGACTGGGGGCGAGCGGGGACGTGCAGCGCGGCCCCTCTGGGCCCAGCGGCATCACCGGCGCCTGCATTCCCAGAGTAGCCGCGCGCACCGCCGGGCCGCGGCGCCCTCCGCGCTCAGGGGGTGGCGCCCGCCTCCTCCTCGGGGTCCCTCACCCGCAGGGACTGGTGCAGGTCGTTGCGGGCGGTCGCGGCGTCCCAGGTGTCGGCGTTGGCCAGGCGCACCGCGTACTCCGGCCGGTCGGCCAGCGCCGCCGCCGGGTCGGGCAGCCCCAGCTCCAGGGCGTAGGAGCCGAGCGCCGTCGGGGCCTTCGCGGTGGCCGTGAGGGTCACGGTCTCCCCGGGGGCCACCTCCGAGAGGTCCACGTCCAGCGGCACCGTCTGGGTGCCTCCCTCGCCGACCAGGGCGAGGACCACCGGCCGGTCCGCGCGCAGCGCGGCGTAGCCGTCGTTGCGGACCCGCAGCCGGATCGGGACCTCCTGGCCGGGGAGGGAGGCGGTGGGCAGCTCGGCGCTGACCAGGGAGAGCCGGTAGCCGAGCCGGCGCCGGGCCTCGGCGAGCCCGTCCTCGCCCCACGAGGCCAGCACCTCGGGGTGGAAGTCGGCGTTGAGGAAGCTCCAGTGGTAGCGGGCGAGCTCCTCCGCGGCGGTGGGCCACTGCGAGCGCGGCGGGTTCACCGCGCACGTCTCCCCGCCCATGAGCACCGTCCGCGTCTGGGCCTCCAGCCACCGGCGGTCGGACGCGCGGGCGAAGGTGCCGCTGTCCTCCTCGTCGGCGAGGAAGCAGTCGTTGTGGACGCCGACCCGGCGGGCGCGCGCGGAGTCCGCCTCGCCGGCGAAGACGGCCTGCTTGATGCCGGGGTAGCGCACCTGGACCGGGATGGACGGGTCGACCTCGTCGAGGAGCGCGTCGAGCACGTCCTCCCGCGCCGCGAGGTCGTCGGCGTCGAGGTCACCGGGGTTGGCGGGGTCGCTGGCGAAGCTGTCGCTGTAGTACCACTCGCCCCAGCGGCCGACGAAGCCCGCCTGCAGGACGGCGATGACGTCGGCGTCGTCGTCGAGCACCGGCGCCAGCTGCTCGATGTGGCGCAGGACCCGCTCCGGCGGGGCGTCCGCGCTGGAGGTGTCGGTGTAGGCGAAGCGCAGGACGAGCTTGACGCCGGCCTCGCGGGCGGTGTCCAGGTCGGCGGCGAGCAGGTCGAGGTACGCCGGGTCGATGTCGTCCTGGTCGACGAAGCCCTCGAGGTACTGGACGCGGTAGACCAGCGTGACGCCCTCCTCGGTGCGCCAGCGCACCAGCTGGTCGCGGTCGAGCGGGACGTAGCCCGTGCCGTCGTCGCGGTAGCGGGCCTCTGTGTAGTGGTAGAAGCCCCGGTCGGGGTTCGCGAGCGGCTCGTCGGTGGCCGCGTACTCCTGCTCGGCGGTGGGCACCACCGGCGCGTCGCGGACCAGGGCCAGCGCGGTGGCCACCCCGACGACGAGGGTCAGCAGGACGAGCGCGAGCACCACCACGCGGCGGCGGCCGGAGCGCCGGGTGCGGGGGCGCCGGCGGGTCGCCTCGCCCGTGCTCACCGGCGCCTCACGCCTCCGGGCGGCGGTAGACGACGCCCTCGTGCGGCGCGAGCACCACGCTCGCCGGGGCCGGGCGGCCCTCGGCGTCGACGAGGCCCTCCGGCACGGCGAAGGGCACCGTGCGGCGGCGCCCGCCGTTGAGGTTGACGCCCGCCCAGCCGTCGGTGAAGGCCCGGGCGCGACCGTTGCCGCGCTCCTCGGCCTCGCCGAGCGGCTCCCCGAGGTCCCAGCCGAGCTCCGGGATCCAGGGGGTGCCGGAGTAGCCGTCGTGCGCCGTGGCGGTGTAGGCGCCGCCGCTGCCCCCGCCGAAGATCCAGAAGGCGGCGAGCCCGTAGGTGAAGTTGGGGTGCTCGTCGCTGCCGTCCGAGGCGGTGCGCAGGATCGTCAGCCCGGGCCCGGGCACCTGGGGGGCCTGGGCCAGGGCGGTCGCGGCGTCGAGGTGCTCGTCCGGGCCGTACGCCAGGAACACCTCCTCGAACCCGCCGCCGAAGGCCGCGTGGCGCTCCCACCGGCCCGGGTTGCGGCGGGACTCGGCGATGTTCGGCACGAGGATCCTGCCGGTCTCCGCCAGGCGGCGGCCCACCTCGGGCACGAAGGAGTCCAGCTCGTCCCGCAGGTCGGCCATGGTGCGCTCGCCCTCGAGCGGCGGCCGCAGGCCGTAGTAGTCGTCGAAGACGTCGTTGTCGGCCATCACGCCGTCCCACGGGCCGTCCTCCAGCTCGTCGGCGACGTTGTCGCACCAGCGCTGGCGGTACTCCGGCTCCCACACGGCCATCTGCCAGTGGCCCGGGTAGCCCTCCCACTGGATGCGCGAGCCGTCGAGGCGGTGGGCGAACCAGTGCTCGCCGGCCTCCTCGGCCTCCTCGTGGCAGACCCCGGAGGTGAACCGGTCGCCGTGCTCGTAGTCGCGCGTGGACGACAGGCACTTGTAGACCAGCAGCGTCATCTCCGGGCTGGCGTCCTTGAGACGGCGCGCTGCCTCGGTCTCCCACGGCTGCAGGACCGCCACCCGGTAGTGCTCGGCGGCGAAGTCCAGCTGCTCGTCGGTCAGCGGCTCGCCGTAGCGCACCCAGGCGCCGTGTCGTCGTCCCATCGTCGTCGGAGCCTACCGGCGGGCGCGCCGCCGTAGCCGCCTGGTAACGCTGCGTAGCCGCATGGGCCGCAGCGCTCTCCTGCCGCGCGTCTCCTCAGGTCGTGTGGCTACAGTCCGAAGTGGATCGCGACGGGGCGCTCGGTGGTGCCCCGCTCGTGGTCCTCGCCGTGCGCTCCCGCGACCTCCACCCCCCGGCCCTCCGGCCAGCTGGCGGGTGCCAGCCGCCGCAGAGGAGCCCCGCGTGACCACCACCACCGCCCGTCGACTGCACGCGGGAGCGCTCCCATCGAGCACGGCAGCGGCCCTGGGAGCCACGGTGCTCCTGCCGTTCGCGCAGCCGCTCGCCCTCTGGGTGCTCGGCGCGGGCCTCGTGCTCGCCCTCCTCGCCGGGCTCGCCGGCCGCCCCAGCGGCAGCCGCGGGGCCGACCGCGGCGGGCTGCCGCCGGTGGCCGGCGAGGCGGCCCCGACGGCCCGCACCGGTTCCGGCCTGCGCGCCGTCGCGCGCGCCGCGGTCGGCCCCGGCCTCGCGCTCGCCCTGCACCTGTCGCCCGTGGTGCTGCTGACCCTCGTCTTCCCGCTCGCCAGCGAGCGCATCACCGCCGTCCGGGTGGGCGGCGAGAGCCTGAGCGCGCTGCTGCTGGCCTCGTCCCTGACCGTGCCGTGGCTCAGCCAGGCGGTGTGCCTGCCGCTGTACCGGGCGATCGGGCCGGCGGTCGCCGAGGGCGACCTGCAGGGCGTCCGCGCGCGCTTCTGCGAGGTGTGGCCCGCGACGATGGTGCAGACGGCCCCGGTCGTGCTCGTCTTCGCCGTGCCGCTGCAGCTCGCGATGGACTGGTCGGGCACCGCGCTGGCGGTGTACCTGGTCCTCACCCTGCTGCACCTCGTCTTCGCCCAGGTGCTCGTCGTGGCGAACGCGACGCGCGGGCGCCTGCTGTGGGCGCTGGCGTGGTCGACCTACGCCGCGGCGCTGTTCCTCCTGCCCGAGGTGTGGTTCCTGCCGCCGCTGCTGGGCCTGCTCTCCCAGCTCCCGGCGCTGCGCCGCCAGCTGCCGCGCCTGCGGCGCTGGAGCCCGATGCCGCTGCGCCCCGTGGCCACCGACGTCGCCCGCGGCCTGCTCCTCGGCGCGGTGCTGTGGGCGGACAAGTACCTGCTCTACCTGTTCTCCGACGGGGACTTCGCCGTCTCGACCGTCTTCGTGGCGCTGCTCCCGGCCGTGATCGCCTACAACTACTACTTCGTGCGGCTGGCCCCGCGCTTCGACTCCTCGGTGGCCGCCATGCGCACCGCGATGGAGGGCGAGCCCGTCGCCCGCCTGGCCGAGCGCTCGCGCGGGGTGGCCCGCACCGTCGAGGCCTCCATCGCCCGCACCGCCTTCGTCGGGGCGCTGCTCGGGTTCGCGATCACGTGGGCCTGGGCGCACGACGCGCGCTCCTCCGTGGCCCTCATCGCCGCCGTGTCCCTGGCGTCGTGGCTGGCGATGATGACCACCGTCCTCTGCTACAAGATCGACTACGCGGGGCTGCACGCCACGGCCCAGGTCCTCAGCGCCGCCCACCTGCTCCTGTGCCTGGTCGTCTTCACCGCGGCGTCGAGCACCACCGCGGCGTTCGCCTGGCTCGCGGTCGGCGACCTCGTGGTCTTCGCCGCGGCCCTGCGCAGCTGCCTGCGGCACTGGCGCGCCTCGGAGTACACGCTCTTCTGGCGCCACGCGACCGCCTGGTGAGCCCTCCCCGCACCCCTCAGCCCTCCTTCCCTGACGCCCTCGATCGGAGACCACCCGTGGCACAGCCCCTCGCGCCCGCAGACCTCGAGGACGTCGACGTCGCCATCGTCATGGAGTCCACGTACCCGTACCTGCGGGGCGGGGTGTCGGCCGTCGTGCACGACATCCTCCAGGGCAACCAGGACCTGACGTTCGGGATCATCCACCTGACGTGGGACCAGGAGTCGCCCCACGAGGACCTCTACGGGATGCCGGAGAACGTGCGCTGGGTGCACCCGGTGTACCTGAGCATGCAGGAGCACCGCGAGGGCTTCATGGACCTCACGCCCTCGGACCTCGGCATGCGCTCCGCCGCGCGCTCGGCCCTGGCGCACCGCCTCTACGGCGCCCTCGAGTCGGTCCTCGCCGGCGACCCCGAGCCGCTGTGGCAGCTCTACGACGAGGGGATGAACCCGCGCACGCGGCGCTTCCCGCTGTGGGCGCTGCTGGGCTCGCGCGAGTTCATGGTGGCCACCCGCGACCGGCTCTCGACGCTCGAGATGCCGCTGGTGCAGACGTTCTGGCTGCTGCGGGAGTTCTTCTCGCTGAGCTACGCGGTGCTGGGCGGCGAGTTCCCCTCCGCGCGGGTCTACCACGCGCACACCACCGGGTACGCGTCGCTGCTGGGGGCCGCGGCCGCGCGCCAGCACGGCACGTCGTTCCTGCTCACCGAGCACAACCTCTACGTGCGCGACACGGTCAACACGCTCCTGGAGCGCGACATGGCCAAGGTGCTGCGCGCCAACGACTGGCGGGACTTCGACGTCACGGCCGAGCAGCGCGCCTGGATGGCGTGGTGGATCGAGATGGGCCGCTTCTGCTACCCCAGCGCCGAGGCCATCACCTACCTGTACCCGCTGGCCATCACCGAGGCCGCCGACCTCGGCGCCCCGGTCGAGCGCAGCGTGGTCATCCCCAACGGGATGCTCGTCCGCGACTTCGACGGCGTCCACGAGCAGCGCCTGGAGGCGCTGGCGGACATCACCTCCTCCGCCCCCGACCGCGTCTGGCGCCTCGTCTACATCGCCCGGGTCGTGCCGATCAAGGGGCTGTCCGACCTCATCTCCACCATCGACCTGCTCGTGCAGCGGGGCATCACCAACATCCACCTGGACGTGCTCGGGCCCACCAACCACCACCCCGACTACTACATGCTCTGCCGGGAGAAGGCGCGCAGCCTCGGGGTCGAGGACTACCTGACCTTCCGCGGGGCGGTCGACGTGCGCGCGCTGCTCGGCGAGTTCGACGTGCTCGTGCTGTCCAGCTACAACGAGGGCCAGCCGATCGTCGTCCTGGAGGCGATGGCCGCGGGCGTCCCGACCGTGGGCACCGAGGTCGGCGGGATGGCGCAGCTCATCGCGGACCCGCTCACCACCTCCGGCGGGCGCGTCTGGGAGGCCTGCGGGCTCCTCGTGGACGCCGGGGAGGCCGTGGCGATGGCCGACGCCCTGCAGCTGCTCATGCAGGACCCGCAGATGTACGAGGCGTTCTCGGCCAACGCCCGGGGCCGGGTCGCGAACTTCTTCGACCTCGAGGACGCCATGGGCGCCTACAACCGGCTCTACAAGGAGCTGGGCGGCCTGCCCGCGACCGTCGTCGAGGAGCTCGACGACCCGGCGGCGCTCGTCCTGCCCGAGACGGCGGTCTTCTCCGGCCCCCGCCCGGCGGCCCCGGTGGTCGGCGAGGTGCTCGACCTGCGCGACCAGGCCCTGTCGCAGGACGGCGACCGGGCCTAGCGCGCGGACGGCGACCGGGGCGGTCCCCCGGTCGCCGTCCCCCGGTCGGTGCTGGTCAGTGCGAGGGCTGGGGCAGCCAGCCCAGCCAGCGCGGCAGCCACCAGGTGCGCTCGCCGAGCACCGCCATCGCCGCGGGCAGCAGCACCCCGCGCACGACGGTCGCGTCGACGAGCACCGCCACCGCCAGCCCGACGCCGAGCTGCTTGAACTCGAGCAGCGACAGCGTGGCGAAGATGCTGAACACCGCGACCATCACCACGGCGGCGCTGGTCACCACGCCCGCGGAGCGGGAGACGCCCTGGGCGATGGCCTCGCGCAGCGGCAGGCCCGCGCGCACGCCCTCGCGCACCCGGGAGACCACGAACACGTGGTAGTCCATCGACAGCCCGAAGAGCACCACGAAGAGGAACAGCGGGATCCACGCGACGACGGCGCCGGTGGACTCGAAGCCCAGCAGCCCCTCGGCCCAGGAGCCCTGGAAGACCGCCACGATCGCCCCGTAGGCGGCGCCGACGGAGAGCAGGGTGAGCACCACCGCGGTCAGCGCCACGGCCAGGGAGCGGAACGCGACCGTGAGGACGACCACGGTGAGCGCCAGGACGAAGCCGACGACGACCGGCAGCCGCTGCGCCATCGTGGCGCCGAAGTCGACGTCCCAGGCGGTGGGGCCGGTGACCGCCGTGCTCACCCCGGGCAGGTCGCCCACGGTGGCCGGCAGCAGGTCCTCGCGCAGGTCCGCGAGCGCCGAGCGGGCGGCGTCGGAGTCCGCCGCGCCCTCGCGGGCGACCCCGAAGCGGGCGACGGTCCCGTCCGGGCTGACCTCGACCTCGGGGGCCGTGGGCGACGCCGTCTGGCCCGCTGCCGCCAGCTCCCCCTGCAGGTCGCCCACGGCGGCCCGCACGGCCTCGTCGTCGAGGCGCCCGCCGTCGGTCCGCCACACCACGACGGTGTCGGCGGTGCCCTCCTGCGGGTAGGCCGCCGCGATGCGGTCGTACGTGCGCAGCACCGCGCTGTCGCGCGGGAGGCTGTCGAGACCGGGCAGCGCGGTGCGCATGGACAGCGCGGGGGCGGCCACGGCCAGCACCACCACGACGCCGGCCAGCAGCGACGCGAGCGGGCGCGCGAGGACCGCGCGGACCACGGCCGACCACGTGCGGCTGTCCTCGCGGCCGCCTCCGGCGCGGCGCAGCAGCGGCAGGCGCGGGCGGTCGATCGCGCCGCCCAGCAGCGCCAGCACGGCCGGGAGGACGGTCAGGGAGCCGACCACCGAGACCGCCACCACGAGGATGGTGCCGGTGGCGAAGGAGGTGAAGACCGGGCTGCCGGCCAGGTACATGCCCGCCATCGAGACGACCACGGCCAGGCCCGAGGTGACCACCGCCCGCCCGGAGGTCGCGGCCGCCAGCTCGACGGCGTCGCGCGGGGTCGCGCCGTGCGCCCGCTCCTCGCGGGCCCGCCGCACGTAGAACAGGGCGTAGTCCACGCCCACGGCCATGCCGATCAGCAGGACCACGCTGGAGGTGCTGGAGTCCACCGGAAGCACCTGGGAGACCAGGGCGGTGAGGCCCAGCGCCGCGCCGACGGCGGTGAGCCCCAGCAGCACCGGCACCCCGGCGGCCAGCAGGGCGCCGAAGGCGACGACGAGGATCGCCAGGGTCACCGGCAGGGTCAGCAGCTCCGCCCGCTGGAAGTCCTCGTCGACCTGCTCGCCGACCGTGGCGTCCAGCGAGGCGATCCCGGCCGAGGCCACGCGCAGGCCCGGGTGGTCGGCCTGCACGTCCTCCAGCGCGCCCATCACCCGGCGCGCCGCCTCCTGCGCGGGCCCGTCGGCGTCGCTGGCCAGGGTGACCGGCACGAGCAGCGCCGTGGCGTCGGCGGAGGGGACGGCGTCCCCGACCGAGGCCACGCCGTCGACGCCGGCGAGCGCCCCGGCCACCTCGGCCACCGCCGCGGGGCCGTCGGCGCCGAGGGGCCCGCCGTCGCGGGTCTGCACGAGCACCTGCTCCACGAGCGGGTCCGGGAAGCCGGCCCCCTCCATCCGGACGTCGGCGCGCCCGGACTCCCCGGTGCCGCTCTCCGCGCCGCTCAGCTGCTGGGTGCCGACGCCCGAGCCGACGGCCACGGCCAGCGCCACGGCGCCCAGCCACAGGAGGATCGTCGTCCAGCGGTGGCTCGCGCTCCAGCGGGCGATGGACACCACCGCACCGGGCCGGGGCCGGGCGGGGGCTGCGGGCACGGGTGGAGGCGTGCTGGTCAGGACGGGTGCGCTCATGGCGGGCCTCGTTCTCGAGAGGGCGTCGGGGACGGTCCGAGGCTCCCGAACCCGCGCGGGAGCCGTCACTGGCGCTCGCCACCGGGCGGGGGTGGGGCTGGCCCCACCCCCCTCTGACCTGCGCGCCTCATGGTCGACCGGTCCCGGGCCCTGCCAGAGTCGGTGCCGTGAACGACCTCCTGCCCCCTCCGGGCACGGCACCCGCCGCCGCGCCGGGCCCGGTGCCGGCCCCTGCCGCACCGGCCACGACGCCGGCCACCCGGCGCGCCGGCCTCGGCCGCGCGGTCCGCGAGGGCCTGCTGGCCACGGTGCACGTGGCCCTCAACGCGTCCTGGGGCTGGGTGCCCGGCCTGGCGGTGCACCTGCTCGTCCCGCTGAGCCTCGCCCTGGTGACCCTGCTGCTCGTCGGCGTCCCGCTGCTGGCCCTGACCCTGGCGCTGGCCCGGGCGCTCGGCGCCGCCGAGCGCGCCCGCTTCGCCGCGGTGCTCGGCGAGCGGATCCCCGCCCCGGTGGTCCCGCCGGCCTCGGGCGCGTGGGCGCTGCTGCGCCAGGAGCTCACCTCGGGCACCAGCTGGCGCGCCGCGGCCTGGTGCGCGCTGCTGCCGCTGCTGGGGACGGTGGAGCTCGTCGTCGTCCTGGTGCTGTGGTCCGGGGCGCTGGCCGGGCTCACCCTCCCCGCCTGGGCCGGCAGGGCGCCGGCCGACGGCTGGCTGGCCCGGTCCGGCGCCGCCGGCGTGGTCACCGGCGTGCTGGCCGGGCTCCTGCTGCTCGTCCTCGCCCTCGTCGTCGCCCGCGCCCTGGCCCGGGCCGACACGGCGCTGGCGCGGGTGCTCCTGGGCGCCAGCCGCTCGGCCGCGCTGAGCCAGCGGGTGGAGGTCCTCACCCGCACCCGCGCGGACGCCGCCGACGCGGCCGACGCCGAGCGCCGCCGGATCGAGCGCGACCTGCACGACGGCGCCCAGCAGCGCCTCGTGGCGCTCGCGGTCGACCTCGGCATGGCCTCGGCCAAGATGGACGCGGACCCGGCCGCCGCCCGCGACCTCGTGACCCGCGCGCACGGCGAGGCGAAGCTGGCGCTGGCCGAGCTGCGCGACCTGGCGCGCGGCATCCACCCCGCGGTGCTCACCGACCGGGGCCTGGACGCCGCCCTGTCGGCGCTCGCGGCGCGCAGCCCCGTGCCGGTCACCGTCGACGTCGACCCGGGGGTCGAGGCCGCGCGCTGCTCCCCCACCGTCGAGGCCACCGCGTACTTCGTCGTGGCCGAGGCGCTGACGAACGTGGCCAAGCACGCCCGCGCCTCGCGGGCCGCGGTCACCGTGCGCCGCGAGGGGTCCTCCGGGGCGGTGCGCCTGCGCGTGGCCGTCTTCGACGACGGCCGCGGCGGCGCGGACCTGCGCGCCGGCAGCGGCCTCGCGGGCCTCGAGCGCCGGGTCGCCGCCGCGGACGGCGTCCTGCACCTGTCCAGCCCCGCCGGCGGGCCGACCCTGCTCACCGTGGAGATCCCGTGCGCGTCGTGATCGCTGAAGACTCCGTCCTCCTGCGCGAGGGCCTCATCCGGCTGCTCACCGACGCCAGGTTCGAGGTGGTCGCCGCCGTGGGCACCGGGGAGGACCTGCTCCGCGCCGTCGACGGCGCCGGCGACGCGCGCCCGCACGTGGCCGTCGTCGACGTCCGGATGCCCCCGACGCACACCGACGAGGGCGTGCGCGCGGCCCTGGTGCTGCGCCAGAGCTGGCCGGACATCGCGGTCCTCGTGCTCTCGCAGTACGTCGAGGAGCGCTACGCCACCGACCTGGTGAGCACCGGCACCAGCGGGGTGGGCTACCTGCTCAAGGACCGCGTCGCCGACGTCGGCGAGTTCCTGGACGCCGTCCGGCGGGTCGCCGCCGGGGGCACCGCCCTCGACCCCGAGGTGGTGGCCCAGCTGTTCGCCCGGAGCCGGCGCAGCTCGCCGGTGGCGAGCCTCACCCCGCGCGAGCGGGAGGTGCTCGGGCTGATGGCCGAGGGCCGCTCCAACTCCGCGATCGCCGCGGCGCTCGTCGTCACCGACGGCGCCGTGGAGAAGCACGTCAACAGCATCTTCACCAAGCTCGGCCTGCCGCCGGCGGAGACCGACCACCGCCGCGTCCTGGCCGTCCTGCGCCACCTGGAGGCCGCATCATGAGCACCCCCACCCTGCCGCCGACCGCACTGCCCGGACCGGCTCCGCTCCCCCCGCCCCCGCCGCGGCGCTCCGCCGGCGCCTGGCTGCTCGTGAGCACCGGCGCCGTCGTGGCGGCGGCGCTCGTCGGCAGCGGCGCCCACGCGCTGGCCTCCGCAGCGGTGCGCCACACCGAGCCCGGCAGCGCCGAGCTGAGCGGGGTGCGGGCCGTGGAGGTGCGCCTGTCGCAGTGCGGCGGGGACGTCGCGGTGACCGGCGACGCCGCACCGGGCACCGCGGCGCTCTCGTGGGAGGACCGCTGGTCCTTCGACCGTCCCGAGCACGTGCAGTCGGTGGAGGACGGGCTGCTGCGGGTGGAGGTCACCTGCTCGCGGTGGAGCTGGGGCTGGAGCCCGAGCTCGGACCTCACCCTCGCGGTGCCCGCGGACGCCAGCGTCGCGGTGGACACCGGGGCCGGGGAGATCACCGCCCTGTCGGTGGGCGGCTCGGCGGTGCTCAGCAGCGGCGCCGGCGACGTGACCGTCGAGGACGCCACCGGTGACCTCACCCTGAGCACCGGGGTGGGCGACGTGCGGGCCGTCGGGACGTCGGGCGCGAGCGTCGTCGCCAGCAGCGGCACCGGGGACGTCACCGTGACCGCCACGGCCGCACCGGAGCGGGTCAGCGCCAGCAGCGGGGTGGGCGAGATCCTCGTCGAGGTGCCGGACGACCCGGCGGGCTACGCCCTGGACGCCGAGACCGGCGTCGGGAGGGTCCGCTCCAGCGTCCGGGACCAGCCGGCGTCGGCCCGCAGCATCATGGCGATGTCGGGCGTGGGTGACGTCACGGTGCGCCCGGCCCCCTGATCCCGGCCTGGGCGCCCGCTCCGGGCCCGCCGGCGGCAGCGGGTCAGCCGCGCGGGGCGATGGCCTCGTCGACGCGGGCGCCGGCGCGGCGGAGGTCGGGCTCGAGGTAGATCACGCGCGCGATCGGCACGGCGGCGCGGATGCGCTGCTCGGCGGCGTCGATGGCCCGGGCCACGTCCGCGGCCGTCTCGCTGCCGGGCACCGCGACCTTCGCGGCCACCAGCAGCTCCTCGGGGCCCAGGTGGAGCGTGCGCATGTGGATGATCGACTCGACGCCGTCACCGGGGATCGCGGCCTCGATCGCGCGCACGGCCTCGGCGTCCGCACCCTCGCCGATGAGCAGCGACTTCATCTCGATCGCCAGGACGATCGCGATGAGCACGAGCAGGATGCCGATGCAGGCGGTGCCCGCGGCGTCCCAGCGCCCGTCGCCGGTCAGCAGCGTGAGCGAGACGCCGAGCAGGGCGAGGATCAGACCGACCAGGGCGCCGAAGTCCTCCAGGAGCACGACCGGCAGCTCCGGGGCCTTCGCGGTGCGCACGAACTGCACGAGCGAGCGCTCGCCGCGCGCGGCGTGGGACTCGTGCAGCGCGGTCCGGAAGGAGAACGCCTCCAGGCCGATGGAGACGACCAGCACGGCCACCGGCACCCAGTGCCACGCCTCGATGCCGTGAGGGTCCTGCCACTTGTGCCACGCCTCGTAGAGGGCGAACAGGCCACCGAGGCTGAACAGGACGATCGCGACGATGAAGGCGTAGACGTAGCGCTCGCGCCCGTAGCCGAAGGGGTGCAGGGCCGTGGCCTCGCGCTTGGACCGCCGGCCGCCGACGAGCAGCAGCACCTGGTTGCCCGAGTCGGCCGCGGAGTGGATCGACTCCGCGAGCATCGAGGACGACGAGGTCAGCAGGTAGGCGACGAACTTCGTCACGGCGATCCCGATGTTGGCGCCCAGCGCCGCGATGATCGCCTTGTTCCCGCCACCCGTCGACACCGGTGCTCCTCCTGGTCGTCCTGCTCGGCCCCGCGCTCCAGCGCGGGTGCGCCGGCGCGAGCCTAGGGCGCCCGGGCCCCGACGGCTCGCCGGCACGGCGCGCCACCAGCGGCGCACGGTGCGTCAGCAGCGCGTCAGCGGTGCGCGCCGCGCTCGTGGTGGGCGTGCCCGGCCGGCTCCAGCTGCACCGTGGAGTGCTGGACGTCGAAGTGCTCGGCGATGCACGCCTGGACGGCGTCCAGCAGCTCCGGGGCGTGGCCGGTGGCGAAGCAGTGCTCCTCCACGACGACGTGGGCGGTGAGCACCGGGAGCCCCGAGGTGACCGTCGAGGCGTGCAGGTCGTGCACCCCCTCGACGTGGTCGAGCGCCAGCAGGTGCTCGCGCAGCTCGTCGAGGTCCACCCCGGCGGGAACGGCCTCCATGAGCACCTCCACCGAGGCGCGCAGCAGGCGCCAGGCCCGCGGCAGCACCACGAGGGCGATGAGCACCGCCACCACGGCGTCGGTGCGCGCGAACCCCGTGACGGCCAGGACGAGCGCCGCCACGACCACCCCGACGCTGGCCAGGGCGTCGGTGAGCACCTCGAGGAACGCGCCCCGCAGGGTCAGCCCGCTCGAGCGCGCCGAGACCAGCAGCGCGACGCCGACGGCGTTGCCGGCCAGCCCCACGAGGCCCACCACGAGCATCGGGCCGGCGTCGACCGCGGGCGGGTCGGCCAGCCGCCCGGCCGCCTCGACGAGCACCCACAGCGCCACCGCGCCCAGGGCCGTGGCGTTGACCGCTGCGGCGATCACCTCCGCGCGCGCCAGCCCCCAGGTGCGGCGCGCGGTGGCCGGGCGCTGGGCCAGCCGGACGGCGGCCAGCGAGACCGCCAGGCCGGCGGCGTCGGCGCCCACGTGGCCGGCGTCGGCCAGCAGCGCCAGGGAGCCGGAGACCAGGCCGCCGGTGACCTCCACGACCCCGACGACGACGGTGATCACCAGGACGGCGGTCAGCCGCCCGGTGTGCTGCCCGGCCGCCGTCCCGTGGTCGTGGTCGTGCGCCACCGTCCGACCTCCGGGCTCAGGCCAGGGCGTCGCGCAGGTCGGCCACGTGCGGGCTGACCGCGGGGTCGGCGCCGCACCCGATCGCCAGGTAGGTGGCGGCGAAGTCGGTGCGGGCGATGAGCAGGCCCAGGCGCTGCAGGGGCGAGGCGTCCTCGGCCACGACCTCCGAGACCCGCACGCCGGAGCGCTCGGCCAGGGCCAGCACGGCGGCCGAGGCCCGCGCCCCGGCCTCGCGCAGCAGCAGCAGGCGCAGCCGCGGCGCCACCGGGCCGTCGAGGAAGGGGTCGGCGAACAGGTCGTCGGCCGGGGCCGCGAAGGGTCCGCCGAAGGTCGCCACCACGTCGCCGGCGTCGTCGGGCAGGGTGCCGGCCAGCGCGGGCACGCGCGCGGTGCGGGCGAGCACGGTCGCCGCGCGCGCCGCCGCCACGGCCGAGATGGGCCCGTCGCCGAGGACGACGGGGATCGTGCCGTCGAGCTCGACGGCCAGGGCCTTGGCGGGGTTGACGAAGGTCTCGGACGACGGCCGCGCGGCGGCCGCCTCGGCGTCGAGGGCGTCGGCGAGGCCGGCCAGCTCCTCGTCGCCTGCCTCCCACAGCCCCAGGCGGTCACCGGCCAGCAGCACCGGGGTGAGCAGCGACCACAGGGCGGTCCGGGTGGTCGGGGCGGTCACCGCGTCGCGGGCGGACGGGGTCGCCACGTGCGTGCCGCGCACCTGGGCGCTGACCCGCGACAGCGAGGAGTCGTCGGCGCCGACGGTGATCACCCGGGCGCCGCGGCGCCCGGCCTCGGCGGCCAGCTGCACCGCGGGACCGGCTCCGCCGGACAGCGAGACCGCCACCAGCAGGTCGAGCGGGCCGACCCAGCCCGGCAGGACGTCGCCGGTGCGGGCGATCACCGGCACGGGCGAGCCCGC